>JAJPZL010000402.1 GCA_021204375.1 Bacteroides sp. | reverse complement strand
TTCTTTTGGCTAAAGATAGTTAAATATTAAAAACTTTCAGGTGAATTATAGTGTGCTTTAGAAAATAATAAGAAAATAAGAATTAAGGTGATATTTTGTTGTATTAATAGGGTGTGGTTTAATCTATTTGATTTAAATACTGTATTTGATCTGTCTTTTTGTTACTATCTTTTTGAAGTGATAAAGAGAAGATAGAGAAATAAGCAAAGAACCGTGTAGACAAAGAACCTTTCTTTATCTACACGGGAGAAGTTCTTCCGGTAAAGCATACCTGAATCCGGTACTTATTCTTTTAACAGGTGTTGTAAAAGGAGAGGATCGTTGGTCGTAATATAATCTACACCGTTTTTTATCATAAATTGCATATCCTCTTTACTATTCACTGTCCATACATTCACTTTCATATCCAGTTTATGGGCCTCTTCTATCCACTCCGGTCTCTTTTTTAATACGGAAACAGAATAATCTATTCCATTACAACCTTCCTGCTGAAGTTGCGAGGGAGAAAGATCTCCTTTCAGGTAGTAGACCGGTGTTCCCGGGGGGGGGGACAGGCGGATAAACTCTTTCACTGCATGCAGCGAGAAAGAGATATATTTCATCCGGTCGGAAAGAGCATATTTTTCTACCAGAGCCAGAATTTTTTGTACAGCTTCTGTCTCCCGGGCAGCAGAAGAGTACTTTTTCAGTTCCAGGATCAGTTTACAATGTACCGATTTGCCGGTCTCCAGATAAGCTTCCAGGGTAGGGAGCTGTTCTCCGTTCTTCAGCTTGCGGGAAGTTAATTTCCTGGCGCTCTGTTTTTCTACCCTTCGTAACCCGGCCAGTTTATCGTGATACACCACAGGGATCCCATCTTTTGATAACCATACATCAAACTCAGAACCATAACACCCTATGGAATCTGCCTTCACTAAAGCAGCCAGGGAATTTTGTGCCGATCCTTCAGTTTGCCAGAAACCCCGGTGTGCGATTACCTCCTGAGCGTGGGTAGAAAACGTAAATGCCATACTTATTATTGTAATGATCTCTCTGAGATACTTTTTATTCATCACACTGTACTGTTTTATTCCTTTTCAAAGATAAGGTTTACTTACCGCTTTTTATAAAGGAACGGCCTTTTTTATTAAATTGTTCCTTGGCTTTTTCCCGATGTTTCATTTACACTACGTTTTATACCTATCCTGTTTAGTATTATAATAGAGATGGTTTTGTTCTTAAAAGGATAGGGTATATACTCGGGTTATAACTTTATAGTGAAAATACTTCCTTTGCCGGGGGCGGAAGTAACAGCTATGACTCCTCCGTGTAGATGGATGATCTGACGGCATATACTTAAACCAATACCTGATCCGTCGGGCCGGGTAGTATAGAATGGCATAAATATCTTGTCGGCTATTTCCGGTTCTATTCCCTCTCCATTGTCTGAAACGGAAATAATTATCTGACCTGAAGGATGTTTCATAGCTGATACCCGGATATCCGGTTCGGGTTTATTCCGGCTAACTTCGTAAGCATTCTTTATCAGGTTGATTAGGACCTGTTCCAGCTGTCCCCGGTCTGCATACAGAGTTAGTTCGTCAGAGGTTATTAGTTGTCTTATCTGTAGGTTATTCAGGGTAAAGAGGCTGATGGAGTGTTCGATCAACTCTTTAACTAATAATTTCTCTTTTCGGGGCACAGGTATCTGGGCCATTTTTTTATAATTGTTTACAAAGTCAACCAGTCTTTTACTACGTTGATAGATAATAGACATTGCTTTGCGTATTTCCTGTGAATCGTCTTCTGTATTTAATATAGAAAAGGTATGGGATAAGGAGATAATAGGGGAGAGGGAATTCATGATTTCGTGTGGTAATACGCTTATTAATTGCTGCCATACTATATTTTCGGTCTCTTCTACTACGGGTTGGACATCCTTCAGGCTGTAAATTTTAAGACTATTCTCTTTTACTGAGAAGAGGGAAAGGGTGATAGCTATGTTCCGGATCATGAATTTGGTGTTGTAGTGGGCAGGGTGAGCAATATATCATTGGTCCCGGAGAAAGACTTTTATCGTGTTGAGGTAGAGCTATCTGATGGGTTAAAAACCAATTATGGAAAAGAATTACCTGTTTATCAGGAAATAAAGGGAACAGCCGCGATTGTAACAGCAGAATTACGTTTAATAGAGCGCTTTTTTCTACCTGTAAAAAGATTGCTGAAGGAAGGAGTGGGAGAGTAAGATTCTTACAGATCTTTCAGTAAAATATGGCTGGCAGTTTTATAAAATTCTTCCTTGGATTTCAGCAGAGCTTTCCATTGTCCGCTAAACTCATTTTCCTTGTCTACTTTAAAATCTTCTGATCCATACGTATCAAGGCGATCTAAAAGTAGTGCAACATTCAGTTGGTTAATATCGATGGAAGGCTGATAACTGATCATACTGCTTTTCTGGTCTGTATATACTTCGTGGATGAGATTGATATTCTGTAACTGGTCAATCACCTGATTGGTAAGACGGATGGGAATCTGGTGCTCGCTGGATAACTCTTCTGCTGTATAGGCCGGTTCATTATTTACAAATCTTTTAGCGATCAGCGACATAATGGTCATACACATGAAGTTGCGATACCGGCGGCTGATATTTTTCGTGTCGGTCTCAAAATTAAAGTTATGGATGTTCTGCCCCGCATAGGTGAGCTGAGCCCCAAAAAGGCAGATCGTCCAGGAAACATGAAGCCATAAAATTAAGAGAAGAAGAGCAGCGAAGCTACCATAGATGGCGTTGTACCGGGTTACCCATAACTGACCACTGATATAGAGGAACTGGAAGGCCTGATAGGCGGTTCCGGCAATAATGCCCGAAATAAAGGCGTGCTTGAATTTTACCAGGGTATTGGGTATATAGATATAAAGACCGGTGAACATGAACCAGGTGATAATAAAAGGGATCAAACGTACCAGGAATTTAACGATCGGTGCCAGTAATACATAATCCTCCAGATATTTCATCATGGTACTCATAAAGATCGTGACACCACTGGATATCACGATCAGAATGAGTAGTAGTAGGAACATGGCAAAGTAATCGGTTATTTTGCGATAAATATTACGGGATTTTTTGATCTCCCAGATACTGTTGAATGTATTTTCTATATGGTTGATCAGGTTGATGACGGTCCATAAGAGGGCAATCAAACCGATCCCGATAAAAATACCGCTTTTGGCCTGTGCCAGATAGGAATCAATGAAAAGAAGGATCGTCTCTGTTGTTTCCGAAGGGGTCCAGAATCCGTTCCGGAACTGCTGCTCCATAATGTTAGCAAATCCGAATCCCCTGGCAATAGCAAAAAGAATGGCCAGAGTAGGTACAATTACCAGAATAGTACTATAGGTAAGTGCGGAGGCTTTAGTAGTAATGCGGTCTTCGGTAAATCTACGGATGGTGATAAAAATGGTTTTAATAATGAAGTACCACGAAGATCGGGTTTTGCTTACCTCGTTATTTGATATACGCCATATATCCGTACGTAAGTAAATCCCATACCTTTTTGATATTTTGTATCAGTTTCCTGATCTTATCTTTTAAAGCCATTGAATATACTGCTGTTACCTGTTTCTCTCAAATTAAAAAAGCAGTCGATCTATAAGCCGGGTTCTGTTCCTTAAGTAAGATTAAGGTGTCTGCCATTTATCTGAATGAAGTGTTGCCACTTCATTTTAGCGGTCTACCCTCCGACATGGAGCGAGCAACTCTCTTAGCGCCGATTTACATGACCTTTCAACTCCCAAGACGTACAGCCGGTATGTTGCCATACCGGCTGGTGGGCTCTTACTCCACCTTCTCACCCTTACCTTACTTATAAAAATAAGGCGGTTCTTTTCTTCTACGTTGCTCTACCCTCACGGATAGCTTTCCGTTAAAAAGTGGGATGCTCTGTGTTGCCCGGACTTTCCTCCTGCAAAAATGCACGCGACAGACCTATCTACTGCTTTTATAATACTAAAGTAGTCAAAAATACTGAACTTCTTACCATAAATAAATATAATTCCTAACTTTGTGTATAGATATCAGGAGTTTTCCTGTCTGAATTTTAGGTATGAAATTATCTTATTATCCATATGATCTTTATCTGAAGCATACATTTGTTGTATCGGGTTCTTCCCGTACTTTTACTCCGGATGTGCAGGTTGAAATCGAGCAGGACGGTGTAGTAGGGTACGGAGAGGCTTCTCTTCCTCCTTATCTGGGAGAGACCCGGGAAAGTGTGCTGGCTTTTTTGCGAAAAGTCTCTTTGAAGGATGTTCCGGTTCCTTTTTCTTTGGAAGAGGTACTTGGTTTTATTGATTCCATAGAAGCGGGTAATTGTGCGGCTAAGGCTGCGTTAGATATTGCGCTGCATGATTTGTTTGGAAAACTGATGGACAGGCCTTGTTATAAACTCTGGGGATTGAACAGGGAGGATACTCCTTATACTTCTTATACTATTGGAATAGATACTCCGGAGGTTATCCGGACAAAGGTAAAGGAGGTAGAAGGAAAATTCCGGATACTGAAAGTGAAACTTGGTTCTGATCGGGATCAGGAGATTGTCCGGGCTATCCGCCAGGTCAGTGACCTTCCTTTTATGGTAGATGCTAATCAGGGGTGGACCGATCGGGTAAAGGTACTGGAGATGATCCATTGGTTAAAGGAGGAAGGGTGCATATTGATTGAACAGCCCTTGTCTAAAGAAAGATTGGAAGATAGTGCCTGGATAACGCAGCAGAGTCCGCTTCCTGTAATTGCGGATGAATCTGTACAACGTTTAGAAGATATTGCCCGTATTAAAGGGGCTTTTCATGGGATCAATATTAAATTAATGAAATGTACCGGAATGGGAGAGGCTTCTAAAATGATAGAAACTGCCCGTAAAGAGGGCATGCAGGTTATGCTGGGATGTATGACGGAGACCTCATGTGCTATTTCGGCTGCTGCCCAGCTGGCTCCGGCAGTAGATTATGCGGATCTGGATGGAAATTTGTTGATCAGGAATAATCTTTTTCGGGGAGTGAAGATCCAGGAGGGGAGAATAATGCTAAATGAACGTCCTGGTATCGGAGTGTTAAAACTGTCATAATTACATGAGCTGCCAACGTTTACATAACGAATGTAAATTTGCCAGTTTGTCTCGTTAAGTGCTGTTAAGCTGTCAGAAAGGTCTGTTAAAAGTTAGCAAAAATGGAGATATATTGATTTGAATGCATAGATTTTGTTGTTCTTTTAACGTAGAATGTTAAAATTAAATCGTATATTAACAATTAAAAGAGGAAATAATTTATGAAACGAACAGTAAAGAGCATTATGGGGATTTTGGCCATGGTCTTTCTCAGTGCAGGAGTAGCAGGGATAACTACCTACTATCTGGTACAGCCTCAGGAGGCTTCCCGCACCTTTGAAGAACTGTTTGATAACCGCCCTCAGGCAACGTTTGCCAGTTATGATGGAGTGGCTCAGCAGCCGGTCGACTTAACCAAAGCTGCGGAGAGTTCCCTCAATGCAGTAGTTCATATTAAATCAACACAGGCATCAAAAACACAGACTGTGAGAAGTATGCCCGATATTTTTGACTTCTTTTTTGGTGAAGGCCAGGGACGGGAGCGCCAGGTACAGACACCCGAAAGAGTAGGGTTCGGATCGGGAGTGATCATATCTACAGATGGTTATATTGTAACCAATAACCATATGATTGAAGGAAGTGATGAAATTGATGTAAAACTGAATGATAACCGTAACTTCAAGGCCAGGCTGATCGGTGCTGATCCGGCTACTGACCTGGCTTTGCTTAAAATAGAGGCTACCAATCTGCATGCTCTTCCGGTAGGAGACTCTGACGCCTTGAAAGTAGGAGAGTGGGTGTTGGCAGTAGGAAATCCTTTTAATCTCAACTCTACTGTAACAGCAGGTATTGTAAGTGCCAAGGCACGTACTTTGGGGGTATATAGTGGAGGTGTTGAATCTTTTATTCAGACGGATGCTGCGATCAACCGTGGTAACAGTGGGGGAGCCCTTGTGAACTCACGTGGAGAATTGGTGGGTATTAATTCCGTACTTACTTCTCCTACGGGTACTTATGCTGGATATGGATTTGCTATTCCTACCAGTATTATGACAAAGGTAGTAGCCGATCTGAAGCAGTATGGTACTGTGCAACGGGCCCTGCTTGGAATCAGAGGAGGAGATATTGATGAATGGTCTAAGGATAATGCTGAGAAATTCCGTGAACTGGGAGTGACCTCCGGAGTATATGTATCTGAAGTGATAGAAAATGGGGCTGCTGAGGCTGCCGGTGTAAAAGCAGAAGATGTGATCCTGGAACTGAACGGAAAAAGTATACGTACGATGGCAGAGCTTCAGGAGGGTCTCTCCAAATTCCGTCCCGGAGATAAGGTCAAACTGAAAGTGTTGAGAAATAAGAAAGAAATGACGCTGGATGTCACCTTAAAAAATGTACAGGGTACTACAAAAGTGGTGAAGAGCGTAGATATAGAGATATTGGGTGCGGCCTTTAAAGAGGTATCGGATGAACAAAAGAAGCGTCTCAATATCACTCACGGTCTTGAAGTAACAGGTGTTACAGATGGAAAGATGAAGGATGCAGGCATACGTAAAGGTTTTATTGTCCTCAGAGTCAATGGACAGACGATGCGCCAGGAGGGTGATATGGAGACTGCTTTCAAAGCTGCCCTGCAGTCAGAAGACCAGGTGCTCTTTATCAGTGGAGTGAGCTCTTCCGGTAAACGTCAGAGTTATGCGATCGATCTTTCTGATACGGAGGAATAAGTTCTGAAAAAGTAGGTAAGAAAGATAAATAAAAGTAAAAACTTTTCCGTAAGGGTGCTGACAAATAACTTGTCGGCACTCTTTTTGTTAGTATAAGTATGAACAAAATGCAAAAAGTTTCGTATATTTGCTGTTAGCAGAAAAAATTGTCGTAACTTTGCATTCCAAATTTGTTTTTAAGAATGAGACAGTTAAAGATAACCAAAAGTATTACTAACAGAGAGAGCGCTTCTCTTGATAAGTATCTACAGGAAATAGGTCGTGAAGATCTTATCACTGTGGAAGAAGAGGTGGAACTCGCTCAGCGGATTCGTAAAGGTGACCGTGCAGCTTTGGAAAAGCTTACCCGTGCTAATTTGCGTTTTGTCGTGTCAGTTGCCAAACAGTACCAGAATCAGGGACTTAGTCTTCCTGACCTTATTAATGAGGGTAACCTGGGACTGATCAAGGCTGCTGAAAAATTTGACGAGACCCGTGGGTTTAAGTTTATCAGTTATGCTGTGTGGTGGATCCGTCAGTCTATTTTACAGGCACTGGCGGAACAGTCTCGTATCGTTCGTCTTCCTTTGAACCAGGTTGGTTCGCTGAATAAGATTAGCAAAGCATTTTCAAAATTTGAGCAGGAGAACGATCGCAGACCTTCACCCGAGGAACTGGCTGATAAACTGGAAATCCCGGTAGATAAGATCTCTGATACGCTGAAAGTATCGGGCCGGCATATTTCAGTAGATGCCCCTTTTGTAGAGGGAGAAGACAACAGTTTGCTGGATGTACTCGTGGATGACAATTCGCCCATGGCAGACCGCTCTTTGGTTTATGAATCACTTTCGAGAGAAATTAACAGGGCACTTTCTACGCTGACCGACAGAGAGAAGGAGATCATCCCTATTTTTTTCGGTATTGGCCAAGAGGAAATGACGCCTGAAGAGATTGGCAATAAATTCGGACAAAATTCGCGTAGCAAGTTGCTTAAATCTTATTTGGGATAAGTAAGGAATTGAATTTCTGATAAAATTATAGAAGCCATCTCTTTTACAAAAAGAGGTGGCTTCTTTTTTGGTAGAACGGATGAGAGTGAATTTTGATTTTTAAAACAAGTGTGGGGTTTTATTTCCGGCTTTAGTCTATTTTGTACGCCACTCTGTTTCGTCTGGAAAGGG
>JAJPZL010000497.1 GCA_021204375.1 Bacteroides sp. | reverse complement strand
AAAATCATTATATTTATGAGCAAGGAAACATCTAAACATGATACTACTATGGCAAAAAAGAATTTTGTTCTGGATACCAATGTTATCCTTCATGATTATAAGTGTCTGCAGTATTTTCAGGATAATGATATTTATCTTCCGATCGTAGTCCTGGAGGAACTGGATGGGTTTAAAAAAGGAAATGAGCAGATCAATTTCAATGCACGTGAATTTATACGTGAGCTGGATCTGCTTACTAACGATGACTTTTTTGAAAAAGGGGCCAGCCTGGGAATTGGATTGGGACGCCTTTTTATTGTAACATCCGATACTCATTCGGAGAATATTGATAAGTATTTCCCTTCTCCCAAGCCGGATCATCAGATCCTGGCAGTAGCTGCCGATCTGAAAAAAAAGTATCCCGATGTGAAAACTGTTCTTGTAAGTAAGGACCTGAATCTGCGGATGAAGGCGCGCTCTATCGGTATTGTAGCGGAAGATTACATTACGGATAAGGTAGTGAATATAGATATATTTGAGAAGGGGAATAAGGTTTTTGAAGAGGTAAACCCGGAATTGATCGACCGTATTTACTCTTCGAAAGAGGAAGGGGTACCCCGGGAAGAGTTTGAGTTCGGGGATTTTATCCGCACTAACCAGTGTTTTTTACTGAAAAGTGACCGGAATTCGGTTCCTGCCCGTTATAATCCTTTTACGCGTACTGTAAAGAAAGTAACCAAACACCGGAGTTATGGGATTGAGCCCCGTAATGTAGAGCAGATATTTGCGCTGGAAGTGTTGCGGGATCCGGATATTAAACTGGTGGCTCTTACGGGAAAGGCGGGTACCGGAAAGACTTTACTGGCTTTGGCAGCTGCACTGGCCCAGATGAATGAGTATAAACAGATTTTGCTGGCCCGCCCTATTGTGGCTCTTTCCAACAAGGATATTGGTTTTTTACCGGGTGATGCCCAGGAAAAAGTGGCCCCCTATATGCAACCGCTTTTTGATAACCTGAATGTGATCAAACGGCAGTTCCAGCCTACTTCGGTTGAATTAAAAAAACTGGAGGATATGCAGAAAAGTGAACAGTTAGTGATTGAAGCGCTGGCTTTATCCGGGGACGAAGCCTGAGTGAAACTTTCTGTATTGTGGATGAGTCTCAGAACCTGACCCCGCATGAAATTAAGACGATCATTACCCGTGCCGGGGAGGGTACCAAGATGGTATTTACCGGGGATATTCAGCAGATTGACCAACCTTATCTGGATTCTCAATCGAATGGATTGGTCTATATGATCGATAAAATGAAAGGCCAGAATCTTTTTACGCATGTGAATCTGGTGAAGGGGGAGCGGAGCCAGTTGAGTGAACTGGCTAGTACGTTGCTATAAGTGTTTCTGAAAATATTGGTTCTGTCTGTTTTATAAAGCTTCATATAGTAGTTTCTATATGAAGCTTGTTCTTTATTTATAGCGGATAAGACCTGCTAAAGAGTTATTTATACCGTTTGAGACTCTTTCCCCGGGTAAAAAGTTTATCGACCAGATCGCTCCTTTTTAGTTTTCTTAAAGAGTCGATAATCTGTTTCCTGTTCTCAGGTATATACCAGAAGAAGTATTGGCGTTGAGCCAGTTTTTCTTTCTGTGTACGGGCGGAATAGACAGGTTTCAATGTGTAAGGATGAAAACCGGTATACCAGGCTTCGGTAGCTATGGTCATGGGGGTAGGGGTGAAGTCCTGCACCTGTTCCAGTTGGAAATCCATCTGTTTGGTAAGTACTGCCAGCTCAGCCATATCCTCCTCTTTACAGCCCGGATGGCCGGAGATAAAATAAGGAATGAGCTGTTGACGCAGGTTGTGCTGCCGGTTGATCCGATCAAATATCTGTTTGAACCGGATGAAGGTCTCAAAAGAGGGTTTACGCATAACGGAGAGTACCTGGTCACTGGTATGTTCCGGAGCCACTTTCAGACGACCGCTTACATGGTTTTTAATAAGTTCGTGGGTATACTCTTCTGTGCACTTATCTACAACCGGATCTTCCGTTGTATGGAGTAAAAGGTCATAGCGTACGCCGCTGCCGATAAAACTCTTTTTAATACCGGGGAGTGAATCTACACTCCGGTAAATATCAAGCAAAGGCCGATGATCTGTGTTAAGGTTCGGACAGATTTTCGGATGGATACAGGAGGGGCGTTTGCACCGTTTGCATTTCTCCTCTTCCTTTCCTCCCATTTTATACATATTGGCCGAAGGGCCTCCAAGATCACTCAGGTATCCTTTAAAATCAGGAAGTTGTTGTACGGCCTTTACCTCTTTGAGAATACTCTCCTTGCTTCGGCTGGTTATGAACTTTCCCTGGTGGGCGGAGATAGTACAGAAGGCACATCCGCCGAAACATCCTCTATGGATATTTACGGAGAACTTGATCATATCGTAAGCCGGAATACGCTTTCCTTTGTATTTAGGGTGGGGTAACCGGGTATAGGAAAGGTCGAAAGAGTGGTCCAGTTCTGATTCACTCATAGGTGGCCATGGTGGATTGACAACTACCAGGGAATCATCTACCGGTTGAAGGATACGGGAAGCGTTGTATTTATTACTCTCTTCTTCGATGATCCGGATATTCTCTGCCTGTTTTTGTTTTTCCCGGATACACTCCTGATGAGAATGCAACCGGATAACAGGAGTCTCATCGGGATTGTTCCATCTCTTTTCGGGAGTAAGGTATACGGTTTGAGGAATGGTACGCAATTGGTTGAAATGGGTACCTTTATCTAATTCACGGGCCAGTTGTATGATCGTTTTTTCTCCCATGCCATAGATAAGCATATCAGCTCCGCTATCGCAGAGAATACTTTTACAGAGTTTGTCCTGCCAGTAATCATAGTGGGTAAGCCGGCGCATGGAGGCTTCAATGCTGCCTGCTATGACCGGTACATCGGGATAGATCTCTTTTACAATGCGTGTATAGGCAATAGTGGGATAGTCGGGGCGCATGTCGTTGCGTCCGTCCGGAGTGTAAGCATCTTCGCTGCGCAGGCGTTTATTGGCTGTATATTTATTGACCATGGAGTCCATACAGCCTGCGCTGACTCCAAAAAAGAGCCGGGGTTTACCCAGCTTTTTAAAATCCCGGAGGTCATCCCGCCAGTTGGGTTGGGGAACGATAGCTACTTTATAGCCTTCGGCTTCCAGGATACGGCCTATGACAGCGGCACTGAACGAAGGATGGTCCACATAAGCATCTCCGCTGAAAAGGATCACATCCAGTTCATTCCATCCTTTTAATTCTACCTCTTTTTTGGTGGTAGGAAGCCAGTCTGTCAATTTCCACTCCTTCATGTTGCAAAGATAGTGAAAGTTGAGGGCAATTAAAAGTTTACTTTCGAATTGCCAAAATACATTTTGTGGAGTGTGATGATAGTGGAAGTTTAGCTGCCTAAACGATAAGGGCTTTTACAAAATAAAAGATCAATACTCCACAAACTACTAATTTTAATGCTGTACCTGCGATAAAGCCTATCAAAGCTCCGTATCCTGCCCGGGTAGCTTTTTCAAAAGAACGTTTGTTGATTATTTCACCTATAAAGGCTCCTACAAAGGGGCCGATAACAATGCCCCAGGGAGGAAAAAGGATCACTCCTGCCAGTGTACCGATCATGCTTCCCCATATCCCCGCTTTGCTGCCTCCCCAGCGCCGGGTTCCCCACATGGGAGTGAGGTAATCTATGATCTGTACTACAATGACCAGACACAACCAGATCAGCATCTGTGCTACGGAGAACTGTACACGTTCGGTAACCTGGAGTATGATCATAGCCAGATAGGCGAAGGGTAACCCGGGAACACCGGGAATGATACAGCACACAAAGCCTGTCAGCAGGCAGAAAGAGGCGATAAAAATAAGGAAGATATCCATAGAGTCCGGTTTTTATTCTTTTTGATAAGAACAAACCGACTCTGTAATGGATGAAGAGGTTGATAAATATTAACTAATTTATTTTTCGGATAATGTTGAGGAACTCTTCATTGGTCATGCCGAAATCCTGTTCCCGGTAGTTTACATAGTCTTCCAGGTAATCACCGGCAATATCAGCCATAAGCTCTTTTCCGTCTACCCCTCCTTCGGTAAGCATACGTTCAATACGTTTTTGGTAGGCATGGATCACCTCCATCCGTTGCTTCCCGGCTTCTGATCTGTCCTCCTGTCCGATATGTTCGTTACGGGCGATCAGGTAGACAGTTGCATAAAATGTCTCTGTATTACCGTAAATATCACGGATACGGTTCTGAAGTTCTTCGGGAAGTTGCAGGAGTTGTTTAACTGCTTCACTCATGAGGTATAGTATTACTTATTTTTACGGGTACTTTAAACTGCATGATCAGGAGTTCTTCTTTGTAGATCTCCCGGAACCCGATCCGGAGGCTTCCTATGTAATCTTTTAGTTCGTCGAAGATCTCCATATTGTCGGAGGTTACCTCAATTTCGTATCCGGATGGTGTTTCGGAAATAGCATCATTTACCCGGTCAAGAGCTTCTGTTATTTCCATACTGCATATGTTTACCTGTACCATAATTAAAAGTTTTTAGTAGATTGATACCTTTCTACCGGAATTATCCTCCTGAATTTTCTGTCTCTTCCTCTTCATTCTCCTTGTTCACAATTTCGGCAATGTAGAGGCGGATCAACTGTTGTAACCCGAATGCTTTCATATTGTTGTGATAGATTACATCAATGCAGAGGTCGAGTAAATCCTTATTATCTCCTTCGTTGGAAGTAATAAGGGAACGGACATTTAATTTCAGTTTATCCAGTACAGATTCGTTGACAATACCGGTACTATCGATCAAATGTTGAAACAACGAATATCTTTTAATTGTTCTGAGATGATCTTTGGAAACTTCAATAGTCCGGGTTCCGGATGGGTTAGCTTGTATGTTGTACATGGTCTTTTTGTTTTAGGTTATCAGGAGCAAAGATAATGTTTTAAAAAAGAAATGCAAGAATTGAGGCCATAATGTTGGCCCGGTCGCTGTCAGAAAGAATCGCTTCAAACGGGAATCCCAGAACAAAGGTTCTGTATCTCTCTCCTTTCCAGGCAACAGTAGCACTTTCGTTGGTACCGGTATAAGCCAGGACCGGGAAAGCCTGTGCGGCCGGATAGAGTACTTCTGTAGAAGATACCGTATAAAATTTTTCATTGGGATATCGGGGAATGGTTACGGTACGTCCGAGGCCATGGATCTGGTCGATTGTTTTATCGGTAATTTTCCGGAAGTGGTTGAGTTTTAATATATCAGCGTTAAACTGACTCTTTGCTCTCAGCATCTCTCCCAGAAATGCACCGCTCATCAGAATATTTCCTCCCTGCCGGCAATATTGGGTTATCAGGTTGATCATGGTTGGAGAGAGTGCCTAATAAAGAGCCGGGAAAGGAGAAGAGTTTGCCGTACTGTTTCTTTCCATACCGAAAATAAAATCCACTACCGAATAATCCTGCAAATGGATAATACCGGCTTCAATAGCTTTGGCACCACAGGATACGAAAGAGTAATTCCCGACTGCCTGGATGGCTTTTCCATGAATAAAGGGGTAGTCGAAGGTATTGCCTGCAATGATCTTTCCTTCCAGCTCACTGCCGCTGTATCCCCAGCCACCATGTGTTTCAATACCTGCTTTGTTACGATAGAAACCTGTCTGTGCTCCGCTATAGGAGATATCGTAGAGATAGGGTAATCCCGGGTCTTCGTTAAGCAGAAAGCCGGCTTTTTCTCCGGAATCCATTCGTGCCGGGCCGGAGAGACGATAGAAATTATTTACGATCAGTACTCTGCCTTTTTCCCGCTTGGCTTTCATAGCTGAAAGAATTTCAGAGGGAAAGCTTTCGCCCCCGCCATTCAGGGCAGTGACTTTGAAGGAGTATACTAATCCGGGTTCGATCTTAACCCGGTGGCGGGTAGAGTTTACTAGCGTACCGTTGTCCCATCCTCCGTATCCGATACGCTGGTAAACCATGTACTGGTTGGGGGTAGCAGTAGGTTCCGAAGGATCGTTAACCGGTTGCCAGGAGAGCTCTACCGTATTTTTCTTATCGCTGAACTGAATGGCAAAATGACTTACCGGAAGCGGTTGTACAACGTACGGCTTGTTATGCTGGGTAGAGAGAAAACGCAGAATGCCTTTGTATACAGCCCGGCTGGCTGTGAATTTAAATAAGAGATCATGCCCGTAGGTCATATCATCAAAATTCTGGTGGGAGAGGAGTTCCAGGATCATAGAAGAGACAGCCGGCAGACGGGCTTCGCTGTAATTACGGTCCTACATACTGCGACGTATCCAGGGGTGCCCGCTGGTAGTTGTTATATCTCCCGTTAGCTGTGTCAGTACCAGATCGGTGAGATCGCGGGAAGCGTAACGACTGGTTCCGGCATTGAGTTTACCGTTGTTAAATTCGGTCATATAGATTCCCAGCGTACCTATAAGCTCGTAACCGCCGGCAGATCTCTTTTTGGAAATATAGCCGGCATCGGTATGAAAACCCAATGACATTTCAATGGGTACTCCTAATCCTTTTTCTGCAGGATTAAAAGGCAAGCCTCCGGAAAGATAGTTCACAGCCCGGGAGCGGGTATTGATATCGTCTGCGTAATCATCACTTCCCTGGCGTCCACCGTAGACTTCGTATGGCATCCCGGCCCATTGCATGGAGTAACGGGCTCCTTCCAGGTAACGGGGCAGGCCACTTGTTTTTCCTTCGCGTACAATGGTACCGGTTCCTTCGCCAAATCGTACTGCATCTGCACAGACTACTCCCTGTTCTTTACTTTGGTTACTCAGGGCTACCATGCCATAATCATGTTTTCCTTTATCAAATTCAAAGGTTCCCAGGTATACTCAGGTACCTCCTCCGATCTGTTGGTTTACTTTAAATTCCGTTACGCCCCCCTTATGGAAAACCAGGTATTTTGCATCGGTTACACTTTCGGGTAGTGACTGATACGATACATATACGGCATACCTACCGGTTTCAGGAATTTCAGGAATCTACTGGGCAAAAGCTTTATCTTTTTTCCGCTCAGTAGGGACAAACCGGGCTGTTCCGGTAGTAAAGGGATTCTCACAATCGTTATAGAGTGTTTTATAACGGGCAAATCCGGGTTTACCGGTTGCCTGCCAGTGAGATCTTTTACTTTTTACCTCCAGATAGATGGAGTTTTGGGGAGTGTCGTTATCTACAATTATTTCGTTTTGTTGGATATCCCGTTCGCGGGGATTGAACACAACTGCCCCTGCGTTTTCCAGCATCGGGGTAAGGAAAGGCAGTATAAAAGATTGTGTGAATTGATCTTCAGTAGTTAGAAAAAGACGGGGACGTTGCCATACCCACTCTTTTCTATCTGCTTTGTAGTATTTACCGTGGCTGTGCCAGAGAGCAATATGACGGCCTTCTAATCCACGGGAGACTGTATAGGGGCGTGAAGTGTTGGTAACCCAGGCAGGAGTGTTTTGCCGGATACCGGTAAAAAAGCGGTCGGTAGTTTTTCCTTTCCGGCGATAATAGTTAGGGATCAGCTCTTCGATCGGTTGTCCCATAGCCTGTATCTCCACCTGGTAAGATGAGAGCGGAGCGGGAAGATATCTTTTTAGCCTTTCATAAATATCGGGTATATCTTCTGTGCGTAACGGTTGATAAGCAAACTGCTCACCGGCATATACTGTGAGATGCTTCTTTCTGGTGTCTACCCGAAAACTATCCAGCTTATACGTAACAGGTTGTATAGCCGGGTTGGTATAAGAGCCAAAGAACTCATTGAGCCGTTCTCTTATGGCTCTATCTTCTACCTGTCCGGAAATAATTCCGGTGTAAAAAAGAACTAATCCTGTTAAAAGAGAAGATTTCTTCATGGTGTTATCCGATTTCTACTGCTGCAAATGTACTATTTAACACCGTAAAAAGCGAAGAGTTCTTAGTTAAAAAGG
>JAJPZL010000290.1:2159-8003 GCA_021204375.1 Bacteroides sp. | reverse complement strand
ATCAAGAAATTGGGGAAAAGCATTGGTTTATTTAATTAAAGTTTGGTAGGCTACCCGGCTTGTTGAGAGTAACGGATAAAGTCAAAGAGAAGGAGGGGCAGCAATCTCTGCCTTAAATTCCCCGAGTACCCTGTATTGCACATCCATAAACTGCTGCCTGAGATAGGTGCCGCTCTGGCTGATAAGTGTTGAGGAGCGCCGCCAGGCATGGAACCATTTTGTCATGGTTTGACACACATCAGAACTTTTGGTGATCACCTGATTGATCGGATTGGGATGAAGAACACCAAATTTATATTGTCACTCTCCAGAATATACATATCGCTGAGCAGGAAGAAACCGGTACAATAGATCTCTATCTCCTTTCCGTTCTCCAGTCTTTCGGTCATACAAATCTTTTCAAACAATGCCAGAAGTTCCTCCAACTCTTTGATAAGGCTTACCACATCTTCTCTGGTGATATATTCCAACAGATAGAACTTCCGGATATCTGCAATGTAATTTTCCAGTATTTTATAACTCACCAGATAGACAGAGCGTTTCAGGGAATGTACAGCTGAAATATACTTATCCATAAGGGGTTTTGTCTCTGCAACTTTCACTACCTGGGAGAGTGGCACTAAAGAGTCAACACCTTTGTTTAAAAGAAGCCATTGAAGTCCGGAAAAACATGCCATTCCCTCGAAAGTGGGATTTAGTATATCCGGAAAGGTATTACAGGTACTATAAAAAGTAGAATAGCCGGACTGGGCTGCGTATGAAAACAGGTCTACCGACCAGTTAAAGACCTGACGGGTGGCATTCTCTTCTTCAGCAAGAGCGTATGGAGCCAGTTGCTGGGGTTGCCAGATACTATTTTTATGGCTGTTGAAAATTTCATGGACAGGGATATCAAAGGATTCACACAAGATAGAAATTTCTTCTGCGGTAAAGTGCGTCTCACCGGATAGTTTACGACTCACCATAGAGACACTGATCTACAACAGGTCTCCGATCTCTTTCCGGAAAGCTTTTTGCCCCAGAACCCTGGTAGCAAGTGCCTCTTTTAAATTCTGCAATATATCTACGTACTTCATAATCAGGTTTGGTTAGGGTATCCATTTGTGTAGAAGTCAGCTCTGTCTATATCTTTTCAAGTTCTTCGTATTGCCGTTTCATAAAGCGTTTTCTTTCCCTGTAGTTACTACCCGAAAGGATAGTGGCTCCCCTCATCATACAATCGATGATCACCTTCTGGGCTTCAATATCCTGCTCGTTCTCGGTATAGGTAAAAGTGAGATGATGGATAAAATGGAACACTGTATTTCCTTTGGAACTCAGAATAGTATTGCTATGAAAATTCATATCAATAGGCAATACGGCAAAGGTGAAACTTTTATATGGCGACTTCTGAGGATGCTCACACATCTGTTCAATCCACACCAGCATCTCCTTTAACTCCTCTTTGATGGCATCTGCATCGCTCCGTGTAATGCGGCCAATATCGAGAAAGAAAGAGATATCTCTTACTGCATTTAGAATGATATCCGGGCTCCAGATAATGGTGAGATTCCGGAAAGAGTTCATCAGTTTTTTATTGGTCTCATTAGCATCGGCAAATATGTTCCAGTTTACATCCAGTAACTAGTAAAAGTCGGGATCGAGTTCAGTATTGGTAAAATAATTAAGTTTCATCAGCAACAACTGACTCAGCTTGTCATAGTTCCCATGAAGGACTTCCGGTATTCTGTTACAAATAGCAATAAAAGAACTGTCTTCACGCCGGATCGCATTTTCCAGAATGAGGTACATCTTATTGATATGGCTCTTATTTATATCAAAGGACAGATTATCAGGAAACCGGTATACCTGCATTGAACTTACACTGACGGGATTTTTTCTCCCAGCGACTCGATGGATATGCCTAACTCCCGGCAGATATTGAACATCTCTTCAAACGTGAATTTATACTCTCCCCGGAGCCTGTGTGACAAAGATTTATGTTGTAGCCCTGTAATAGCAGTCAGCTTATCCATTTGCTGTTTTTCGTCGTGGATGCGCATGGCAAGGATCTTTTTGAAATTGGCCAGTAATTTCTTATAGGTTTGCATAGCTGTCGTTTGATATTTTACCAAATATAAGATTTCGCCATGTTTATACCTAATTAAGCACTCACTTTTTTTAGCGTCCTAAAACAGTCCGACTTCGGAAAGGTTACTATTACACTAAAAATCTCCGTATAACCAGGCAGTAACCCGGTTATACGGAGAAATCTTTTTAAGCAGAGTAATATCCGTAAATGTTTTAAATATAACCCTCTTCAAAGTGATAAAGGAAAACGATGACTCCTTCGAAAGCACTCTTCCTGGAATCTTTGATCTCCATCGTTGCTTTCATCTCTACTTTGGCGATATTGCGCAGGTTAACAATGGATTGCAGAGAGACTTTGAGCCGTATCTCACTATCGACTACTACGGGCTGATTGAATTTCAGTTTTTCAATTCCGTAATTAATAAGAGATCTCACGTTCCTGACCTCTACGATCTGGTGCCACAAATGAGGCAGTACGGAGAGGGTAAGGTAACCGTGGGCAATGGTATTTTTAAAGGGACTTTCGGCTTTGGCCTTTTCTACATCTACATGGATCCACTGATGATCGAGGGTGGCATCGGCAAAGAGGTTGATCTGCTCCTGAGTAATTTTCAGACATTCGGAAACGCCTAATTCTTTTCCTAAAAAGGATTCGAACTCTTTAAAGTTATTAATAACAAGCATAGCTATATTTCTATTGGTTGGGGCAAAGATATAAATAAACGGTTATTTCAGGGTGTTTCCGTACTTATGTACAGAAGATTTAGGTTATGCTGCACACGGAGTTTATCATCCTATCCTATTGTTCCTCTTCTTTAGTTAACAATCGTTCCAGTTCACTCCCGAAGTTGTGCATAGAGAATTTTTCATTTAGGATACGTCCCTCCCGACCGACAAGTACATACCGGGGGATTCCATTGAACCTGAATAGTTACCGCAAATACAAATATTCATCGGAACTGACCCGATAGGCATGGCTTAACTCCTGTTCTGCTATAAATTCATTGTATTTGTCAAGCGGTGATTCACTCTCGGAAGTAATAAACAGGAAAACGACATCTTCACTGTTTTAGTAAGCTCTTCGGGTTTCTTTCATCTCTTTAATACCGTGAATACAGGGTCCGCAGAAGGTGCCCCAAAAATCAACAAATACATACTTACCGTGAAAGGGATCAATCATCCTTTTAAATAGTTCGGCTCCTTTATCACCGGCAGGTAGTTCATAACCTGTGTCTGGGTTACGGTAACTTGTTTCATATAACTTGATGGCTTCATTGATCAAAAACTCATTAGAGATCTCTTTTTTAATCCATTCAAGCATTCTATAACCCTCTTGTTCGGATAATACTTCTCCAAATAAGTGATTCAGGGAACGAACTTTACAGATATCATAACTCAAGCCTAGCTGCAATTTTAATACATTACTATATATGGAGTCTTTGATCTGCCATTGTGCGATCCGGATTTCATCTTGTGTTAATTGTTCAACCGTATTTACGTACTTATTTGTATAATCCTCTGAATAAGAGCTATAACGTTCAAAAAGAGCCTGGTACAATTCATTATATTTTTTTATCTCTTCCTGACTAATTGGCCCCAGACTCTTGTTCCATGCCTCTGCTACCCGAATATACTCTTCATCTTCTTCGGTCTTCACTATTCCCAGTTCCTCAAACAGGTAATCGCTGAAAGATTTTTGGGGCTGCACCCTTTTATAAACACTGCTCTGTGCGTCGAATAGAGTACAAAATTCAAGGCGATTAATAAAGGTATCATATTCTCTGGTAGCCAGTACAAAACAATCATTCAAGGGGGTATATTGCAGAAATTAAAAAAGTCTGAGGACATTTCATACGGTGTTTTTCCATCGTATTTCCTGTATCTATTATTCATATCGAAATCAAGCAGGAACTGCGCATACAGAATTTTTATATTATTTCTTGCCAGAGTTTGTGTATAGGGCGAGATGTTTTCCTCTTCAAGAATTTTTTCTATACCGGAAGAATACTCTTCTATAACAGAAGTAACGTATGTTTTATAGTCATCCGGAGATAGTTCGGACATTTTCTGGTACATTTCCTTCCGTGATAATTCAGGTAACTTCTTAGCTTGTAGGTTAAGCCGCATCAATTCATGATTGATCAAGGCAGCAGGCCCTCTATACTCTATTTCAAACGTATGCTCTCTGTCCCGGAACCTGTCGGCTTGTAGAAAGTCTTCCCAATCCAGTAAGATAGCCAATGTTTGTCCCGGTTCAATATAAAAGGGAATAGTCACTTTTTCGAATACCATATAGCTTCTTACAGGATGGGTTAGCGGTAAGGAGGCCTCGAATCTTCTATCGGGATGAATAGTTACTACCGTAGGATAGTCTTCTCTGGTTATTACGTTGTTGGCATATATAATTCCTGTGGAAAATCCGCTTCTCCGGTCGTATCCTTTTATATGGCCCACTATTTTCACAGGTTCCGACGAGAAAAACTCTTCAGCCGATAACATACCTGCCTCTTTGTTTTTACTTTCTCTATTTCCTCGTTTATCCAATCGAGTACATACTGTGGAGTATGCTCTGTATTCTTAGGTTTTTCTTTCGGATTTAATGAAATACCAAATATGATAGCCTCATCGTTATCGCCCAGATTTATTTTCCGAACCGATTTATCTACTGGGGGGGAATATCAGAACAAAGGTAGAATCACCGGATGCGGGCATATATATTTCTTTGTCGAACTCTCCGTTCTCTATGCCGGTAGCATAAAATTTCTCTCCGGTTTCACAATCCTCGATAAAATCTTTCTTTGAAAATTTCACTCACCAATGGGGTATAAATGTGCTGTGAATATGTACACGGGTTTCCTCCTTATTCAACTCTATTTTAGTAATATTGGTTATTGCGGAAGTACGGAATTCATAAACCTGATCGGTGATTATTACATTTTTAGCTAAAATATGGGCTGTAGACAACAGTAGGAAAATGAAGCATACTAATATTCTACTCTTTTTGGCAGGATGGTGTTTCATAGGTGTGGTATTAAATTTACTAATTTTACAAATATAATATTTTGTAGTAAAATATTTCGAAATGGGAAAAAATTGATGATCATATTTTATAGTGCTGCATTCCTTTGTATATTGGGGAAACCCCATTATAAAGAGCCATCTTAAACGCTTTCGTTATTTAAGATGGCTCTATCAGATTTACCGGGCTATATTTCAATACAACTCATTATTTAACGAGATAAATATCCTTAATAATGATCGGTTTTCCTCCGCTGGACCAGAAACCTGCTATATAAATATGTGACGGATCAAGTTTCTGCCCATTCTCTTTAACGATGTTATTGATCTGCACTTCTACCCGCCGGGAGTTTCCGAAATCATACATGGCAGGATCAGTCCAATAGTTATTTTCATCGAACAAACGGAACGATACTCCAGCTTCATTATCATTTCCTAACTCTACCACGATCTGCCTGTATCTGGAAATATCAACACCGTTGTTGTATTTCCACCCACCAAAGCCCCACTGACCGGTTACCAGGGTTCTTGTTACCTCATCAAACGTGCCTTCTTCCCAGATAGAGGGGTTAAACGCCTTATTGGTCAACGGGAAGGTGGAAGAGTGTACGATCAGCTCTTTTTCTTTGCTATCTCCCAAAGGCCCCGTATAAGCAATATTTATAGTGGCAGTCCCATCCTTCTTTCCTTTGATCCTGCCACCGTTCTCTACCTCAATAATTGAAGGATCGGCACTGGTCAATATCACCTTAGAGG
>JAJPZL010000290.1:0-2149 GCA_021204375.1 Bacteroides sp. | reverse complement strand
TTCGTAGGTAGTCTTTACAATAATATATTTATTACCGCCGGTGAGAATCGTTAGTTCGTTATTCCCGATACCTTCGACAGATAACTCTTTGACCGGGCTTTTCGTTACCCAGCCCGCAGCATAATCTTTCAGCCAATGGTAAACCGGCCAGGGGCATGCCTCGGGATCATTCAGGAAAGTGTAGGCTCCCGGAACACCCGGTACATTTTTAAACTGGGCCAGTAAGTGACAATCTGTGAAGATAAGCCAGCTTACATTTCCCGAATTATCTGTGATATATTTAAAATTAGCACCGAATCCCGGTCCTCCTACTGTACCGGTATAGGCTTTCCCCCAGGAAGAGTTATATTTTTCAGGAGCCCAATCCATTTCTGTTACTATAATAGGTGCAAAATCGGCAACCGGCTTTACCTGATTATCCCAACCTTGCTGGAAAGGTTCGTAACCTCCGGTACTTGATCCTCCGTCACCGTTTTCACCATCGCTTCCCATCCATCCCGGATACAGGTGTACGGCATAACCAATATTCTGCCCGGTCACTGGATTATTTGCCAGACCACTGAAGGAGGACTGATACCCTAATCCAGGTACCCAGATTATATTTTCCGCATTTTTTCTGATCTCATCCACGATCGATTGAAAATATAGCTTCAGGTTATCGAACTTACCTTGTCCTTCAGTTCCTACGATATCTATAGGTTCATTCGCTAATTCAAACATTATATGGGGATTACTGTTTATTTTAGAATGCCTGGAGACAATTCCCCATACCTGGAGAAGATATTCATTGTAATTGTCGCCCACAGCGATCTCCTCGGGGCAAACTCCCGGAGGACGCATCACCACATACAGCCCTTTGGATATCATATATTCAGCCATCGGAATAAATACCTCATCCAGATACTTCCTGAAACGAACCTCATCAAAGCATTCTTCGCCTTCATAACATCCCTGGCAACCCGGTGTGTTGCTCCAGTAAGGATCCATATGGAGCCGGCAGAAATCAAACTCCCAACCTACAGCCTGCATTTTATCGATTAGGCCCTTGTTATACCTGAGGCAACCCTCCACATCATAATTATCCCAGGCATACTGGTTGAAGAACGGACTATAAGTTTGGGCAAACCCGTGCAGATTAACAATTTTACCGGTCTCATCTTTCAGGTAACGTCCTTCAATATGTAACTTTTTCAACGGCCAGTCTTCCTGTTTCTGCGATAAACTCAATATTTTGTTTGCATACCGCTTTCCTAACTCCCGGTAGCCTTCGGGTGCAAAATGAAATTCGTCACTACCGGGACATCCGGCAGCAGATATAACATGCGCGTTGGGTATCACCTCGGGTAATGTACGTATAATACTATTCATTCCCCAACAAATACCTCCCTGATTCTCATAAAGCATTTCCCCGGCTAACAGAGGAACGGTATCAGCGTTCAGAGTGAGATCCGATAAAAGGTTCTCATAGATCTTTTTCACTTTTAAAGGCCAGTCTTCCTGCATATTATTGATTTCACCCTGGTGGAGTAATATTCCCTTGATGACACCGGATTTCTGAGCCTCTTTACCTATTTCAACCATTTTCGCATACGGATTCCCACCGTAAATATTCATCAGTCCTTTTTGCCAGGCATCCGTATTCTCGTAATAGTTTTTGTAGTTATCCCTGTCAAAGGCATCAATGCCGCTTCCTCCCATAGCTATTACTACTACCCCCACTTTGATCTTTGTGGGAAGTTCGGCAACCAGGGTACGCCCGAAGTAATCTGCCGGAGTAAGCCCGGTATTCCAGCGACATAACGGAGGAACCGCTTTGTACCAGTTCCCGGCCGCCCTGCCCAGATGCTCTTCATCCTCGGCGGCTACTCCCATCACCCGAAAACGGTCGTCTATATTTCTCTTGTCAATCTCTTCTATATCCGCATTCCCCTCCATATTCGATTGTCCGAAACAGAGATAAATATGGAAATCAGGATTGAAAATTCCCTCTTCAGGAAGCTCTTCCCCGGGAATTTCTTCCTCCTCATCAAATAGTTGATTATCCTGGCAGTGAGTAAAAATCATCAACATTGCTAACATGTAAATGATCGTAGTAAAGTGTTTCATATTTTTATTATTAATTTTAAGATTAATCTATGCATGTTAATTT
>JAJPZL010000108.1 GCA_021204375.1 Bacteroides sp. | reverse complement strand
CTCGAACTCGCGACCCCATGCGTGACAGGCATGTATTCTAACCAACTGAACTACCAGACCACTTTTTCATGTTTCCATGGCAATCTCTCCCGATTGCGGTTGCAAAGGTAAGTATATTTTTGAATCCTGCAATAGGAAAATTATTTTTTTCGATTTTCCTCAAATTTATCTCTGTTCTTTATACTTTTTTTCCTTTACAACTCATCCCATTTTCAGGAAAAAAAGTTTCGTTCTACCAGAAAACAAAGTTTCAGGGCAAACTTCCTGCTATATTAATTCATAATTCAGCTATAAATCGCTATTTTTGCACGCTAAAACCGAATTTTAGTACGATTTCAAATAAGAAAGGGATGATGACCACAGCAAAATTGTTATTACACTGCGAAGATAAACCGGGCATCCTTGCCGAGATTATCGATTTTATTACTGTCAATAAAGGCAATATCGTATATCTGGATCAGTACGTAGATCATGTGGAAAATATATTTTTCATGCGTATTGAGTGGGAATTGAAGGGCTTTCTGATCCCGAAAGAAAAGATAGAAGACTATTTTGAAACGCTCTATGCCAAGAAATACGGCATGCCTTTCCGTCTTTACTTCTCGGACGTAAAACCCAGAATGGCAATTTTTGTTTCCAAAATGTCGCATTGCCTGTATGATATACTGGCCCGCTACACTGCAGGCGAGTGGAATGTAGAGATTCCGCTTATTATCAGTAACCATCCGGATATGGGACATGTAGCCGAACGTTTTGATATTCCTTATTATGTTTTCCCGATCACCAAAGAGAACAAGACGGAACAGGAAGAGAAAGAGATGGCACTTTTGGCAGAACATAAAGTTAATTTCATTGTACTGGCCCGTTATATGCAGGTCATATCAGAGAATATGATCGAAGCCTATCCCAACCGCATCATTAATATCCATCACTCCTTCCTTCCGGCTTTTGTTGGGGCTAAACCCTATCATGCAGCTTTCGAAAGAGGGGTGAAAATTATCGGTGCTACCAGCCATTATGTAACTACCGAACTGGATGCAGGTCCTATCATTGAGCAGGATGTAGTACGCATCACCCACAAAGATTCAGTGACCGAACTGGTGAACAAAGGAAAAGACCTGGAGAAGATCGTACTTTCGAGAGCGGTACAGAAGCATATTGAAAGAAAAGTTCTGGCTTACAAAAACAAGACAGTAATATTCAGTTAACTATGAACATTGTTATTATAAAATATAATGCCGGGAATATTTACTCAGTAGACAACGCTCTCAAACGCCTGGGGCTGGAACCGGAAATTACAGCAGATTCGGAAAAGATACTGGCTGCTGACAAAGTGATCTTTCCCGGACAGGGAGAAGCAAGTTCTACCATGCAATACCTCAGGGAGCATAAAATGGACCGGCTTATCAAAGAGCTGAAACAACCGGTTTTTGGTATCTGTATCGGCATGCAGTTAATGTGCCGTTACTCCGAAGAGAACCAGACCGAATGCCTGAGTATATTTGATACGGAAGTTAAACAGTTCATTCCGGAACGTCATGAAGATAAAGTACCCCACATGGGCTGGAATGCGATCTATGATACCAAAAGTGAGCTATTCAAAGGATTCTCCAAGGAAGAGTTTGTGTATTTTGTACATAGTTACTATGTACCGGTCAATCCTTTTACGGCAGCCACCTCGGATTACATTTTACCATTTAGTGCCGCCTTACAAAGAGATAACTTTTTTGCAACCCAGTTCCACCCGGAAAAAAGCGGGACGGTAGGAGAAAGGATTCTCCGCAACTTTCTGGAACTAAAACCTTAATTATAAAACCGACAACGCATTCAGCTTATGATTGAACTGATACCTGCCATTGATATTATCGACGGAAAATGTGTACGTTTATCACAGGGAGATTACAACAGTAAAAAAGTATACAATGAAAATCCGGTAGAGGTTGCCAAAGCTTTCGAGGACCACGGAATCCGCCGCCTGCATGTAGTAGACCTGGACGGTGCAGCCTCGCACCACATTGTAAACTATAAAGTACTGGAAAAAATAGCTTCTCAAACTTCGCTTATCATCAACTTCGGGGGACGATTAAAAAGCAATGAAGACCTTACCATTGCTTTCGAAAGCGGGGCACAAATGGTTACAGGAGTAAGTATTGCCGTCAAAGATCCGGAACTTTTTACCGGATGGCTGAGCAGATACGGAAGCGAAAGGATCATTCTGAGCGCTGATGCCAAAGATAAAAAGATCGCAGTGAACGGCTGGAAAGATGTCACTACCGTAGAACTTCTCCCCTTCCTGAAAGAGTATGTGGAAAAAGGGATCAGCAAAGTGATCTGTACGGATATCAGTAAAGACGGAATGTTACAGGGACCTTCTACCGGACTTTATCAGGAGATATTAGCCGGATTTCCGGAAATGTATCTGATCGCAAGCGGTGGAGTAAGTTCCATAGATGATATTTACAAACTGGAAGAAGCAAAAGTGCCGGCCGTCATTTTCGGTAAAGCAATTTACGAAGGAAAAATAGAGCTCAAAGATTTAATCCGGTTTATTGAAAGCGTATGTTAGCAAAAAGAATTATCCCTTGTCTGGATATAAAAGACGGACAGACCGTAAAAGGAACCAATTTTGTAAACCTCCGGCAAGCAGGCGATCCGGTAGAGTTAGGACGTGCATATAGTATGCAGGGAGCTGACGAGTTAGTTTACCTGGACATCACTGCCAGTCATGAAGGACGTAAAACATTTACCGACCTGGTAAAACGTGTGGCCGAAACCATCAATATACCCTTTACCGTAGGAGGAGGTATTTATGAATTGAAAGATGTAGATCGTCTCCTTAGTGCCGGTGCTGACAAAGTGTCGATCAACTCCGCAGCACTCCGCCGTCCGGAACTGATCGATGAAATTGCCCGAAATTTCGGTTCACAGGTATGTGTCATAGCAGTGGATGCCAAAGAGACAGACGGAATCTGGAAATGCTACCTGAACGGGGGACGAATTGAGACAGAGAAAGAATTGATGAGCTGGTCTAAAGAAGCGCAGGACCGGGGAGCCGGAGAGATCCTCTTTACCAGTATGGATCACGACGGAGTAAAAACAGGATATGCCAATAAAGCCCTGGCCGAACTGGCCGGATTGCTCTCTATTCCCGTCATTGCCTCAGGAGGCGCCGGGACCATGGAACATTTCAGGGATGCTTTTACAGAGGGAAAGGCAGATGCAGCCCTGGCCGCCAGCGTTTTTCACTTTGGAGAGATAAAAATTCCCGAATTAAAGTCTTATCTTTGCAGTCAGGGAATTTCAATCCGTTGAAAAACATTCCCTCAAAAAGATAAATTCTCATAAAACAGAAAATTAAAAAAGATATGGCACTCGATTTCAATAATATGGACGGATTGGTTCCGGCAATTATCCAGGATAATGCAACCAGTAAGGTACTTATGCTGGGCTTTATGAACGAAGAAGCTTATAATAAAACAGTAGAAGAAGGCAAAGTTACCTTTTACAGCCGCACCAAAAACCGTTTGTGGACGAAAGGAGAAGAGAGTGGAAACTTTCTGAATGTAGTTTCCATTCAGGAAGACTGCGACCACGATACCCTGCTTATTCAGGTAAATCCGGTAGGCCCTGTGTGCCATACCGGAGAGGATACCTGCTGGGGAGAAAAGAACGAGGAGGATATCATGTTCCTGAAGTACCTGCAGGATTTCATTGTAAAACGTTACAAAGAAATGCCGGAAAAATCCTACACTACTTCTCTATTTAAATCAGGAGTGAACCGGATGGCACAAAAAGTGGGCGAAGAGGGAGTAGAAACGGTGATTGAAGCCACCAACGGTACGGACGAAGGATTTATTTACGAAGCTTCCGACCTTATTTATCACCTGATCGTATTGCTGACATCCAAAGGATATCGTATTGAAGATCTTGCCCGGGAACTGAAAAAAAGACACAAAGAGTAGTATGAGCGAGAACCTGATCTGTTACCGGAATGTAGAGATCCACCAGCAGGACCAGTGTGTACTGTCGGGGGTGAACCTGGAGCTCCATAAAGGAGAGTTCCTCTACCTGATCGGGAAAGTAGGATCGGGAAAAACAACCCTGCTTAAAACATTTTACGGAGAACTGGATATCCGGGAAGGAGATGCAGACGTGTTAGGATATAATATGCGAAAAATAAAAAGAAAACATATTCCCCAGCTAAGACGCAGATTAGGGATCGTATTTCAGGATTTCCAGTTACTCATTGACCGCTCCGTACATGATAATCTGGAGTTTGTGCTGCGGGCTACCGGATGGAAAAACAAGAATCAGATACGCAACCGTATTGAAGAGGTACTGACACAGGTAAGCATGCAGCACAAGGGATACAAACTGCCCAATGAACTTTCGGGAGGTGAGCAGCAACGCATTACTATTGCCCGTGCTACCCTTCACTCTCCCGATATTATCCTGGCAGACGAGCCGACCGGAAACCTTGATCCGGAAACAGGAAAAGCCATTACCGAATTGCTTTATACCATCAGTAAAAGCGGATCGTCGGTGGTCATGACCACACACAATATGCTTTTACTAAAGGAGTTCCCCGGAAAAGTTTATCAATGTGCCAACCATGAGATCTCCCCTATTACAGAAGAAATATATAATCAATAGAATAACCATTTTAATACAGTACTAAGATGAAAGTTTTAAAGTTTGGAGGAACTTCTGTAGGTTCTGCTCAAAGAATGCAAGAAGTTACCAAATTGATTACCGATGGTGAAAAAAAGATTGTTGTCCTCTCAGCTATGTCAGGTACAACCAATGCATTGGTGGAAATTTCAGACTACTTATACAAAAAAAACCCTGAAGGTGCCAACGAGGTAATTAACCGATTGGAAGCAGCTTACCGCAGGCATGTGGACGAACTCTATACAACAGACGAATATAAACAGAAAGGAGTTGAAATAATAAAAAGCCACTTCGATTATATCCGCTCCTTTACTAAAGATATATTTACCCTGTTTGAAGAAAAGGTAGTATTGGCACAGGGAGAACTGATCTCTACAGCAATGGTAAACAATTATCTCTGCGAATGCGGTATTCAGTCTACTCTGCTACCCGCACTGGAATATATGCGTACAGACAAGAATGCCGAACCGGACCCTGTATATATCAAGGAGAAGCTGGAGAATCAGCTTGCCCTCTATCCCGATACCGAGATCTTTATCACACAGGGCTTTATCTGCCGGAATGCTTACGGAGAGATTGACAACCTGCAACGGGGAGGTAGTGATTATACCGCTTCGCTGATCGGTGCTGCTATCTGTGCGGAAGAGATCCAGATCTGGACAGACATTGACGGAATGCACGATAACGACCCGCGGATCGTAGATAAAACCTCTCCGGTACGTCACCTTCATTTCGAAGAAGCTGCCGAACTTGCCTATTTCGGGGCAAAGATTCTGCACCCAACCTGCATCCAGCCGGCTAAATACAACAATATCCCGGTCCGTCTGCTCAATACCATGGACCCTTCTGCTCCCGGAACGATCATCTCTAACGAGACAGAAAAAGGAAAGATCAAAGCAGTGGCTGCCAAAGACAATATTACAGCGATCAAAATTAAATCGAGCCACATGCTGCTTGCACACGGTTTCCTTCGCAAAGTATTTGAGATATTTGAAAGTTATCAGACTTCTATTGATATGATCTGTACCTCAGAGGTAGGAGTATCCGTATCCATTGACAATACCAAACACTTGAATGAAATTCTGAACGACCTGAAAAAATATGGTACCGTAACCGTAGATAAAGAGATGTGTATTGTTTGTGTAGTAGGCGACCTGGAATGGGACAACATTAGATTTGAAGCCAAAGCGATCGATGCTATGCAGGATATACCGGTACGTATGATCTCTTACGGAGGTAGTAACTACAATATCTCTTTACTGATTAAAGAGTGCGATAAAAAAGCTGCCTTGCAGTCACTGAGCAATATGCTTTTTAACAACAAGTAAAAATAGGGGCAGGATTCAACAAAGAAAAGGTTAGATCCTGCCTTTTTCATCAGAACCAAACAGAAAGAACATACTTATGAAAGGAAATTTCCCCATAGAGAAATTCAGTAATGTAGAGACTCCTTTCTACTATTACGACACCCAACTATTACGTGAGACACTGGCTACCGTAAACCAGGAAGCCGGAAAGTATGAAAAATACCATGTCCACTATGCTATCAAGGCCAATGCCAACAAAAAAGTACTTTCCATTATCCGGGAAAGTGGGCTCGGTGTAGACTGTGTAAGTGGTGGAGAGATCCGTGCAACCCTGGAAGCAGGTTTTCCTGCCGGTAAAATAGTATTTGCCGGTGTAGGCAAATCAGATTGGGAGATAAACCTAGGATTGGACCAGGATATCTTCTGTTTCAATGTAGAATCAATCCCGGAACTAGAAATTATCAACGAACTGGCAGCTGCAAAAAATAAAGTAGCACCGGTAGCTTTCCGTATCAATCCAAATGTAGGAGCACATACCCATGCTAATATTACTACCGGTCTGAAAGAGAACAAATTTGGTATCAGTATGGAAGATATGGATCGCGTGATCGACATTGCTCTTGAAATGAAGAATATTAAATTTATCGGACTTCATTTCCACATCGGCTCACAGATACTGGATATGACAGATTTTGTAGCCCTTTGTAACCGGATAAACGAATTACAGAAGAAGCTCTTCAACCGCCAGATCATTATTGATCATATCAATGTAGGGGGTGGATTAGGGATTGATTATGAGCATCCGAATCGCCAGGCGATCCCGGACTTTGAAACCTATTTCGCCACTTACCACAAACATTTGAAGCTCCGCCCGAAGCAGGAGGTTCATTTCGAACTCGGACGCTCCATTACCGGACAATGTGGTAGCCTGATCAGTAAAGTGTTGTACGTAAAACAGGGTACCAATAAGCAATTTGCCATTCTGGATGCAGGAATGACGGAACTGATCCGGCCGGCTCTATACCAGGCTTATCATAAAATAGAAAATATTACTTCCGAAGGCCCGGTAGAAGCGTATGATGTAGTAGGCCCTATCTGCGAATCATCCGATGTATTTGGTAAAACCATCGATCTGAATAAAGTAAAACGCGGTGATTTGATTGCTATGCGTTCAGCAGGTGCATACGGGGAGATCATGGCATCAGGTTATAATTGCCGTACCCTTCCGGAAGGTTATATTACAGAAGATTTTATCTGATTTCCTGCTCCGAAGAAAACATATAAGTATATAAAAATGTCCGGGCTGCCTCCATTCAATAAGAACAGCCCGGACATTTTTATATACATAAAGCTATTCCGTATCCGGAATAAAATCTTCTTTGATAAAAGCATCACAAACCCTGCGGGGATGATCCATGGGTGAGAACCGGCTCTCGTCAAATTATCCCGGCGGAAATTCTTCAGCTTCAGATTCTCTTCAGCATATTCACGGAGCCTTTTCTGTTTCTGCCCGAAAAGAGTACTGTCCACCACTTCACTCTCCAGCAAGCTCTCTTTGAGAGTAATATCCGGTAAAAGGGTTTGTTCCAATAATCCCCGATAAGCCCCTGTATAAAGGCACCAGATCCCTTCAGGCGTTTCATAAATACGGTACTGATACCGGGACTAGGCAGTATATATAACCACCTCCTCTTCATAGAACTCAACATGCGCTTCCTGATTATAAACAGGATCTCTCATGATCACAACCATTCTTTCGGGAGTCTTTTCCCGGATCTCTGAAACCCAGAGATCACTGTGAAGTATCCGATCCCTGATCTGTTCCAAACTTTCCTGAATTTCAAATTGTATCTTCATGATTCTTGCCTGTGGGTCAGGACTTAATTTTAATTCCCCTATAATTTACCCCCTTAAATATAATACATTTTTTTGAAAAAGCAAATAGTATTTTTACAGAGATCCGGCAAAGAGACCAACAATACGGAGAAAAAAGCGACTGAATATTACAATTTAGCACCATTTTCCAAAATATTTAAAGTAAAT
>JAJPZL010000083.1:4145-8052 GCA_021204375.1 Bacteroides sp. | reverse complement strand
CTCCATACGGTGAATATAATGAAACAAAAATACAATAGACTTTTTATATCGCTGCTTCTCGTTTTTGTTATACATACAGTTTTCGGACAGATAACCGGTGTAATTACTGATTCCCTTACCCGGGAGCCTCTCCCCTATATAGCCGTATATTATGTATGCACCAACGTAGGAGCTATTTCGGACGAGAATGGCAAATACAAAATAGAGGCCTATCCGGGACGGAATGAAATTACTTTCTCAGCAGTAGGATATGAACCCAAAGTAGTCAGGATCACTCCTGCTACCCGGACGCTGAATGTACAAATGATCTCCTCAGATGTACTATTGGATGAAGTGGTGATCAAACCCCAGCGGGAACGCTATTCCCGGCGGAACAATCCAGCAGTAGACCTTATGCGTAAGGTTATTGCGAATAAATCGGCACAGAAGCTGGAGGAGTATGATTACTACCAGTATGATAAATACCAGAAGATGAAACTCTCCATGAACGATGTTACACCGGAGAGCTTAAAAAAAGGAATATTTAAACGCTTTACCTTTCTGGTAGATCAGATTGAACTCTCACCGCAGACCAATAAACTGATCCTCCCCGTGTTTGTACAGGAAACAGCTTCGCAGATCATATACCGAAAAAATCCCAAAAGTGAAAAGACCATTATAAACGGAGTAAATACCAACGGTATCGGAGAGCTGTTTGCCACCGATGATATGCTGGGTATCGTACTGGATGATGTATTTTCGGATATCAATATCTATGACAATGATATCCGTCTGCTTCAGAGACGGTTTGTAAGCCCGATATCCAGTACTTCAGCTATCTCCTTCTATAAATTCTACATTATGGATACTCTGTATGTAGGCCGGGACGAATGCATTCACCTGAGTTTCGTTCCCCAGAATCCGCAGGATTTCGGATTTACCGGGCACCTGTATGTACTGAACGACTCCAGCTATGCCGTCAAGAACTGTACCATGAACCTCCACGTAAAAACAGCCGTAAATTTTATAGATTACCTGGACATCACCCAGGAGTATGAACAGCTGGAAAACGGTAACTGGGTATTGGTGAATGACGATATGATCGCCGAAATGTATATAGCCAAATCATTACAGGGCGCTCAGATACACCGGACTACCAAATATACCAATTACTCTTTTGAAAAGATTGATTCCCGTATATTCCGGTTCAAAGGAGATGTGATCCGACAGAACGATATGCTTTCAAAAAGCGATGAATACTGGGCCGAAATGCGTCAGGTTCCCCTTACTAAAACAGAAGGTATGATGGATACATTTGTAGACAGGCTCTTTGAAGTACCCGGATTTAAATATTTTATTTTTACCATTAAAGCGGTAGTAGAGAATTATGTAGAAACGGGAACAAGGGATAATCCCAGTAAATTCGACATCGGGCCTATCAATACGATGGTCAGTAGTAACTATGTAGACGGCTTACGTCTGCGTTTGAGTGGACAAACTACTGCCCAGCTGCACCCTCATCTCTTTTTTACAGGATACGGTGCGTATGGATTCAAAGATGAAAAATGGAAATATGAGGGAACCGTCACTTATGCTTTTAATAAAAAGACCTTCCTTCCGAGGGAGTTCTCGAAAAACAATTTATCTTTCCGTTATACCTATGATGTACAATCGCCGATGGATAAATTCCTTTTTACCGACAAAGACAATATTTTTGTATCGCTGAAAACAACTACGGTAGACCAGATGTCTTATGTACGGGATACAGAATTAAAATATGAATGGGAAACCAATACCGGCTTTTCTTTTACAGTAACTGCGAAGAATAGTAACGACGAACCTACCGGTAAGCTGGAATACATCAGGAACAATGCTGAGCATACCCGGGTAAAAGATATGACCACCACTGAATTTGGGGTAAGTTTCCGTTATGCTCCGGATGAAATCTATATCAACACAAAACAACGTCGTCGCCCGGTATCATTGGATGCCCCGGTTTACACTTTATCCCATACCACAGGGGTGAAAGGTCTTTTGGGAGGAGATTACAACTATAATTACACGGAAGCAAGTCTGTGGAAACGTATCTGGCTCTCTTCCTGGGGAAAAACCGACGTTACGTTCAAAGCAGGGGCCCAGTGGAATACAGTTCCCTTCCCATTGCTGATCATGCCGGAAGCCAACCTCTCTTATATTACTCAGCGGGAGACTTTTAACCTGATCAACAACATGGAGTTCTTTAACGACCGTTTTGCCTCTTTCTCCCTTACTTACGATATGAACGGTAAACTATTTAACCGTATACATCTTATCAAAAAACTGAAATGGCGTGAGATCCTCCGTTTCCGCTCCCTGTGGGGAACACTTACCGATAAAAATAATCCTTATAAGAATGGAAATGACGGCCTCTTCTTATTTCCGATGCGGGATGGAGAGATTACCAGTTTCGTGATGGATCCCAAAACTCCTTATATGGAAGTAAGTGCCGGTATTTACAATATTTTCAAGATAGTACATATAGAATATGTACGTCGTCTGAACTATCTGGACAATCCGAACATTAATAAACATGGAGTGCGTTTCATGATCCTAATGGTATTCTGATTCGTTTATAATTTAAAATGATTGTAATATGGCACAACCACTTGCAGAAAGGCTCAGACCCAAAACCCTGGACGATTATATCGGACAGAAGCACCTAGTAGGTCAGGGAGCTGTACTACGCCGGATGATCGATTCGGGTCGCATCTCTTCTTTTATCCTGTGGGGACCTCCGGGGGTTGGAAAAACAACCCTGGCACGAATTATAGCCAATAAACTGGATACTCCTTTTTATACCCTGAGTGCTGTAAGCTCGGGCGTAAAAGATGTACGGGAAGTAATTGAGAAAGCCAAAAATAATCGCTTCTTCTCGCAGGCCAGCCCTATTCTTTTTATTGATGAAATCCATCGTTTCAGTAAATCACAGCAGGATTCACTGCTGGGAGCCGTAGAGCAGGGAATTGTAACACTGATCGGTGCAACGACAGAGAATCCCTCTTTCGAGGTAATACGTCCCCTCCTTTCGCGTAGTCAGTTGTATGTACTCAAGTCCCTGGAAAAGGAGGATCTACTCGAACTTCTGGATCGTGCTATTCATACGGATGTTATTCTGAAAGAGCGGAATATTGAATTCCGGGAGACTACGGCGCTGCTTCGTTTTTCCGGTGGAGATGCCCGGAAGTTGCTCAATATTCTGGAACTGGTAGTAGAGGCAGATCCGGAGGATAAAGCTATCATTACAGACGATAAGGTAACGGAACGGTTGCAACAAAATCCCCTGGCTTATGATAAAGATGGGGAGATGCATTATGATATTATATCAGCCTTCATTAAATCTATCCGAGGCAGCGATCCGGATAGTGCCATCTACTGGCTCGCCCGTATGGTGGAAGGAGGCGAAGATCCTGCCTTTATTGCCCGCAGACTGGTCATCTCCGCAGCCGAAGATATCGGCCTTGCCAATCCGAATGCCTTGCTATTGGCAAACGCCTGCTTTGATGCCCTGATGAAGATTGGATGGCCCGAAGGCAGGATCATACTGGCAGAAACAACTATTTACCTGGCGACCAGTCCTAAAAGTAACTCTGCTTATATGGCTATTAATGACGCTATAGCTTTGGTGCAGGAAACCGGGAACCAACCCGTTCCACTCCACTTAAGAAATGCACCCACCAGGTTGATGAAACAACTGGGCTATGGTAACGATTATAAATATACACACAGCTACGAAGGAAATTTTGTACAACAGGATTTCCTCCCGGAAGAACTAAAAGAGAAACGAATCTGGCATCCACAGAACAATCCGGCCGAAAAACGGTTAAAAGAGAGTATGGCATCGTTGTGGAAAGATAAATATAACGATTAATGCCAGGCTTCTGAAAATAAG
>JAJPZL010000083.1:0-4135 GCA_021204375.1 Bacteroides sp. | reverse complement strand
AAATAAGTTGAACCATGAAAATAGTAGTTTTAGACGGATATACCCTGAATCCGGGAGATCTATCCTGGAAAGGATTTGAAGCGTTGGGAGAGTGCGAAATTTATGAACATACTTCTTCCCGGGAGTTTGCAGAACGTGCGAAGGGTGCTGATGTACTGATCACTAATAAAACAGTGATCGGTGCAGACCAGATATTTTCACTCCCTGACCTGAAATATATCGGCGTACTGGCTACAGGTTATAATGTGGTAGATATACCAGCTGCTATCGACCGCGGAGTAGTAGTCACCAATATACCGACCTATAGTACTTCCTCGGTAGCACAAATGGTATTTGCACATATCCTGAATATTACCCAACAGGTCGGTTTGTATGCAGCCGAAGTAAAAGAAAAATGGCCCCGTTCGGAAGATTTCTGTTTCTGGCAGTCGCCTTTGATAGAACTCTCCGGACTTCGCATCGGGATTGTAGGATTCGGACACATAGGTCAGGCAGTAGCCCGTATAGCCCAGGCTTTTGACATGGAAGTTTGTGCATACAGTTCTAAAAAACAGGAGGACTTACCGCAGGGAATTAAAAAAGTATCCCTGGAGGAGTTATTTGTAGTTTCTGATATTATAACATTGCATTGTCCACTGACAGAAGAGACCCGTGGAATGGTTCATGCAGAAAGACTCTCCACAATGAAATCACGGGCCATCCTGATCAATACAGGACGTGGTCCTCTGGTGAATGAAACCGATCTGGCCTATGCATTGAATCAGGAGATCATTTATGCAGCCGGGCTGGATGTGCTATCACAGGAACCTCCCGCTACGGATAACCCGTTGTTACAGGCTCGTAACTGTTTCATTACTCCCCATATTGCATGGGCAACCGGAGCCGCCCGGGGACGATTAATGGATCAGGCGGTAGAAAATTTGAAAAGTTTCCTGAGTGGAACTATAATTAACAATGTAGCTAAATAAGAAATGAGCACTTTTTAAGTAGCCCCCCCTGCTTATCAGTGAATCAACAGATAAACAGGGGTGCTATTTTTATCTATACTTAAAGTGTAGCTTCCAGAATTTTCCGGGTTACTTCACCGGTTACATCTTTCTGCTCTCCGAAAGCTACCTGGCGCTTATTAAAGCGCCGCTCTACTTCGGCAATAGTCTCCTCGCCAATACCCTCTTCGTGTAAACGGGTAGTTAGTCCCAGAGAACGGAAGAATTCTTCTGTCTTTTCAATAGCAGCTTCCACACGCTCTTCCGGTGTACCCTGGTTTATATCCCAAACCCGTTCTCCATATTGAAGCAATTTACCGGCTTTGATCTCTTTTCTTACCCGGAGATTGGCGGGCAGTATAATAGCTAATGTATGACCGTGCGTCAATCCATGTAAAGCGGTAAGTTCATGGCCGATCTGATGGGTAGACCAATCTTCAGTGACTCCCATCCGTATAATTCCGTTAAGGGCCATAGTGGCCGAAAACATAAAATCAGCCATGGTATCATAATCATACTGATTTTCCCGGATAAGGGGAGCTACCTCTGTAAGGGTACGAAGAATACCTTCTGCCCAACGATCAGCTATACGGGACTCTCCTGTCACGGTAATATACTGTTCCATTACATGTACAAAAGTATCTGCAATACCACAAGCTATCTGATAAGAAGGAAGGCTGAAAGTAACCTCAGGATCGAGAATAGAAAACGCCGGAAAGTTAGCAGTAATCCCATATTTTCCTGGGTCTCTTTCCGGGAAATGACAGCGTTCCGGTTCATTTCCGAACCGGTAGCAGGAAGGGTTAGAACAGTTCCTAAAGGAACCGTAACAGTAAGAGTATTTCGGGATAATACCAGGTCCCACGGATCCTTATCAGACAACAAAGCTGCTGCAACCATTTTAGTACCATCCAGAACGGAGCCACCGCCGACTGCTAAAAGGAAATCTGTTTTCTCCCTTTTTCCCAGTTCAACAGCACTTCGAATCGTTTTAACAGTCTGGTTAGGCTCAATGCCCCAGAACTCTACGGTATAGTAATCTTTTAAAGCCTCTTTTACCTGATCATACACTCTGTTTGCACGTACACTACCACCTCCGAAGGTGATCATCACACGACTACCGGCAGGTATTTCCCGGGATAGATGTCCGATCATACCTTTTCCCATGATCAGTTTCACAGGATTCTGAAAAACAAATTATTCATACTCTATCTTTTTTCCTTGTTAAATAATCAGGAACAAAGATACAGTATTATCCCTTTATAAACAATCAGCTTACAAAACCTACAGAGAGACAAAGCCAATAGAGCGATACGATCAGAGCAAGTACTACTCCTATTACTACACTTAATTGCCTTCTCAGGATCTCTCTCATAACTGTAATTTTCTTGTCCATGTCAACACATAAATAACGTTCTTAACACAATAGGTAACAGTCAGGTTAAAATATTGTTTAGCAGGGAACGGGAAAGAATTTTGTTATACACATAAAAAAGAGGCTGAACTTCAATTCCGGAACAGCCTCTTACAGTTAAACTGGTACTTTAATTCAGTATTCCGCATATCCTATCATCAAAAGCAGATAAGGCTGCTTTGGCACCTTCTCCCATAGAGATTATAATTTGTTTATAAGGTATGGTTGTAACATCTCCGGCAGCGTAAATACCCGGAATGTTAGTGCGACAGTGTTCATCAACAATGATCTCGCCTATCCGATTGGTTTCCACCAGCTCTTTAAATACCGAACTATTAGGAGTCAAACCAATCTGAACAAAGACTCCATCTAATAATGCAGTACGTTCCCGGCCTGTAGTACGGTCTTTTATTTTCAGGGCAGTGAGCCGTTCTCCATCTCCTACTACTTCTGTAGTTTGTGAATTCAGGTAAACCTCTACATTCGGAATGGTCCGGAGTTTCTCCTGAAGTACCTTATCTGCCTTTAACTCTTCCAAAAACTCAAATACAGTTACCTGAGAACAGATACCTGCCAGGTCAATAGCAGCTTCGATACCTGAGTTTCCGCCCCCGATAACAGCTACATGTTTCCCTTTATAGAAAGGCCCGTCACAATGAGGACAGAAAGCCACTCCTTTTCCGGCATAAGAAGATTCACCTTCCACATTTAATCTACGCCAACCCGCACCGGTGGAAATAATAAGTGCCGGAGCGGAATAGACCTCTCCTCCTTTTACAAAAGCAACTTTAGTATTACCATCCAGCTCTACTCGTTCGACATGCCGGTTCTCAAAAATATCAACCGGATACTCCTGTATATGTCTTTTCAGTTCATCGGCCAGTTTAGCACCGGTTGTTTGAGGTACTGAAATAAGATTTTCAATATCCATTGTCTCTTTGACCTGTCCTCTTACTCGATCTGCCAATACGGCAACCTTAAGGCCTTTACGGGCAGAATAAATAGCAGCCGAAGAACCGGCAGGGCCCCTCCTATTATAAGCACGTCATACTCTTTTCTTATAACCTCAGTATTACCCGACCCGGTAGATCCATATTTTTCTTCCAGCTTATCCAGTAACTCTCCAAAACCGGCCCGGCCTGAGTGGATAAATTCTCCATCAGCATATACTGCCGGAACCACTTGTATCTTAAGACGATCTGTCTCTTCCTGATTAATAACTCCATCTACCACTTCGTGACGAATAGAGGGATTGATCACAGTCATCAGATTAAGTGACTGAACTACATCGGGACAATTGGTACAGGTCAGGGAAATATAAAAGGAAATATGAATTTCTTCCTTTAAAGCCTTTACCCTGCTCCGGATAAGCTCATCGGGAAAATTCTTTCCCTTTCCATCGCTATTTAGAATAGCCAACAGCAACGTGGAAAATTCATGCCCATTAGGCACCATTCTGAATTTAATTCCGGTTTTTACCCCATCTTTTACTAAATAGAATTCCAGGCCTTCTCCTTTATTTATCCTTACTTCGATCTTATCTGAACAGGAAGCCGTATCTTCCAGCAAATCAATCAATTCCTCTCGGCTTTCATGCTCATCGGATACATATACATCCAGGATGAACGAGGAAGAAAGAACCGAAAAGATTAATTTACCTGTTCCTTTAATGCATTATCTAACATACTATGATAGGATTTAAATAAAGACGGAGTAAAGAAACCATGTTCTTTAC
>JAJPZL010000057.1 GCA_021204375.1 Bacteroides sp. | reverse complement strand
CATTCTCTGTTTCTTAATCTATAAACCGTTTACTAATAGAATTATATTCATCGATACGGCGGTCGCGCAGGAAAGGCCACCAGCGGCGTACGTTTTCGGAACGTTCCATATCAATATCTATTATTATATTTTCGGAAGAATCGTTGGAGGCGGTTACCATAAGTTCTCCCTGAGGACCTGCTACAAAACTATTGCCCCAGAACCGGATACCATTGGTCTGTCCGGAAGGATCCGGTTCATATCCCACCCGGTTTACAGCTATTACGGGTAGACCGTTTGCCACTGCATGGCCACGTTGAGAGATAACCCAGGCTCCAAGCTGACGCTCTTTTTCTTCGGGGGTATCACTGCTTTCCCAACCAATGGCGGTAGGATAGATCAGGACCTCTGCCCCTTTGAGAGCCATCAGGCGGGCTGCTTCCGGATACCACTGGTCCCAGCAGATGAGGACGCCTAATTTTCCCAGAGAGGTCTGAATGGGTTCAAAACCCAGATCGCCGGGAGTAAAGTAGAATTTTTCATAGTAGGCATGATCATCGGGAATATGCATTTTACGGTATTTACCTGCTATACTACCGTCTTTATCAAATACTACTGCGGTATTGTGGTAAAGTCCCGGTGCTCTTTTTTCGAACAGAGAGGTTACCAGAACAATGTGGTGTTCTCTGGCAATCTCCGAGTAGAATCCGGTGGAAGGTCCGGGGATCGGTTCTGCCAGATCAAACTTAGCGGTATCTTCTGTCTGGCAGAAGTAAAGCGTATTGTGCAACTCTTGTAATACTACTAATTCGGCTCCTTGGGAAGCACATTCGGCAATATTGGCAGCAAGGCTCATCAGGTTGACTTTGAGGTCGGCAGTGTTAGCCTGCTGAACAAGGCCTGTCTTTATGATTCGGCTCATAGGGTGAGTTTTATTATCGTTAACATTTGTTCTTTGGGAGAGTTCAGAGGACTCCTTCCGGATATTGCATCGTTACACAATGTAAAGATCCGTGTTGTTTTATAAGTGCCCTGCAATCAATCCCCACAATCTGGTATCCCGGAAAAGCTTCGCTCAGTACGGTAGCGGCTTTTGCATCGTTTTCCGGCTGGTTATAGGTGGGATAGAGAACCGCTCCGTTTATGATCAGGAAGTTGGCGTAGGTAGCCGGAAGTCTTTCTCCTTCTTCAAACACAGCTTCCGGCAGGGGAAGTGGAAAAAGCTGATAGGGTTTTCCCTGCGAAGTACGGAACTCTTTTAATTGTTTTTCCATTTTTTCCAGAGCTTCGTAATGCTCATCTGCGGGATCATTACATTTTACATACACTATGGAAGTAGGGGAACAAAATCGTGCCAGGGTATCTATATGACTATCGGTATCATCTCCTGCCAGATAACCGTGATCCAGCCAAAGGACCTGCTTAAGGTGGAAAGTCTTTTTCAGATAGGTTTCAATCTCTTCCCGGTTCATAGAAGCGTTCCGGTTGGGAGAGAGGAGGCATTCGGATGTAGTGAGTAAAGTACCTTCACCATCGCTTTCGAGTGCACCGCCCTCTAAAACAAAATCAAGACAGTTTTTATATGCTCCTTTTAATATACCTGCCTGAATAGCTTTGCAGGTGATCTGATTATCCTGGTCGGAGGGAAATTTAAGTCCCCACCCGTTGAATACAAAATCCATCAGGATGGGATTATTTTCATCCAGCATGGTAATTGCTCCATGATCGCGGGCCCAGGTATCATTACTATCACAGGTAAAAAACTCTATATTTTTCAGGCTGGTTTTTCCGGCAAGTTTTTCTTTGACCTCTTCCGGGCAGGGAGATACGATCAGTAGTTTTTCCCGGTTGGATATTTCGGTGGCGATCCGGACAAAACACGCTTCCACCTCTTCCAGCATATTGCACCAGTCGGTACCCTGGTGAGGCCAGGTTAGTTGTACCCCACTCTGGGGATACCATTCGGCAGGTAATATCTTCATTCTTTTTTCTCTTTCGGTTTACGGTCAAAGAAAGGGTTCTTTGAGCCAGCACTGATCGGAATGGCCATAGCCTGGGTACATCCCGGCAACCAGTTGAGATGTTGTGCGGCCAGTCCTGCCGAGAACATGACCCGGGTATCTACCCGCAGGTCAGCAGCTGTAGCACAAGCAGATCCGATAGCAATCCCTACATCGATGGAGTTGATGGCACACGGTACTCCCGGAGTCCGTCCACTACAGGTTGCAAATCCGCAATGTCCGCAGTTAAGCCCATGAGCCTGATCGTGAGTGCCTATAAGTAGTATGGCTTCGGCCTGGAGGATGTTGTCTCCGTCACGCAGAAAGAATTTCATTCCGGTGGTCTGTGCCATTTCCAGTACTTTATCCGAAAGGGTTTTGATATCCTCTCCGGTAACTGTTACCATTTCAATAATATCCACTCCTTTTCCTTTGGGGGCAGTACGTGCAGCCGTCATTATCTGGCGGGCAATACTAAGTAGATGTTCGTGCCGGGAATCCCGTTCATTTATAATCATGTTTACGTAGCTTTTTTATTATTATCGGCAACAAAGATAGTAAAAGTTGAGAGCAATTGAAAGTTTACTTTCGAATTGTCGAAACGCATTCTATCTTATCTAAAGACAATAAATCCTGTTTTAAATTACATCCTGTTTTTGGTCACAAACTCTTCAAAGAAATGATCCCGGTAGCTGCTGCCGATACCTATTTTATGAGGACCTATAAAAATATCGTTATTGTCGAATGAATTGATGTGGTTACTATTAACAATATAGGATTTATTGACACGTAGAAATTGCTTTTGGGGTAACAGGTCGTGAATGTTTTTCAGGTTCATTTTAGTAATGATACGTTGTTCTGGCAGTTGCAAAATCACATAATCTTTTAATCCTTCAATAAAAAGAATATCGTCGTAGTTCACTTTAAAAAACCTTCTTTCCGATTTTACAAAGAAATGTCCAGCTTGCAGAGATTCTCCTTTTTCTATCTTTTCTTTTTCTCCTTGTAGTAACATCTCATGATAGGCCTGTGCCTTAGTTACTGCTTTACCGAAACGTTCCGGATCAACCGGTTTGATCAGATAATCAATGGCATCTACTTCATAATTATCCAGGGCATACTCTGAATAGGCTGTAGTAAAGATAATCAGGGTTTCTTTAGGGATGGTACGGGTAAACTCGATCCCTGTTATTCCGGGCATCTGAATATCCAGAAATATCAGATCTACCGGATGGCCGAGCATATATTGGGAGGCCGCTATGGCACTGTTGAAACTTCCTGCCAGCGTGATCCCGGGAATATCTTCTGTTAAGAAGTGAACAACCTCACGGGCTAGCGGTTCATCGTCTACAATGATACAATTCATAAGTTTATCTGTAATATTACTCTATATTTATTTTCTGTTTCCCGGGTTTCAAGCTTGTACTTCTCCGGATATAGTAGTTCCAGCCTGCGCCGGATATTGGAGAGTCCGATACCGCCCATTTTTCCTTTTTCAACGGGAGTCTGAGGAAGGGTGTTCTCACATTGAAATAGTAGCCGGTTGTTCCATACACTAAATCTTATGGTTACCTGTGAAGGATATTCTCCATCAAAACTATACTTAACAGCATTCTCTACAAAAGGAATAAAGAGGAGAGGGGGGAAATGTACTTTATCTATATCTCCCTCTTTGGCAAGTGTATATTCGAACCGGTCCCGGCGGATCTTTTCCAGGTTCAGGAAGTCATTTAGTGAACGGATCTCAGAATATAAAGGAACCTCTTCTTTCGAACTATCACTGATCTGATACTGTAGCAGAGCTTCGAGCTTATATAATACCCTGGAAGCTTCTTCCGGATTTTTCCTGATCAGTACATTGGCATTATTAAGCATGTTAAAAAGAAAATGAGGATTGATCTGGTTTTTCAGGTAACGCAGTTCCGAATGGAGCGTATTGGATTGTAATTCATCAATGCGTTGATTGGTAATGATCCAGCTTTTAAGCAGGACCAGGGTAGATATACCTCCCCGGAGCCGTCCTAGGTTAAGTATAGAAGCTAAAATATTGAACCAGACCGGTAATCCTTCGATGGTTTCAGAGGATAAATTATAAAACAATAGCTGTGATAGCACAACAAGAGATATAACTATCAGGATCAGTGCGAGAAGTGCAACCAGGTAAGGAATCAGTTTTTCCCGTATCAGAAAACACGGGGTTAATACATATAGGTTTATATAAATAGCACTGCTTAACACGATATAATATCCTATACAGCTATAGAGACGATTTGCAGTGAGGTGTATTTCCGGATTGAGCGGATCCATAAATACGTCTAATGTGCAAATTATAAGAAATATCTGCATGAGTAAGTGTCTTCTCGCCCGATAATGAGGAGAGATAAGAAAATCAACCAATAAGTTGTTGTCCCATTTATCCATGGTTTCTCTTCTGTTTTAATGTAAGTTCTATCCCTTTTTTCCTGTTTTTAGAAAATAAGAGTCCGGATAGAGAAGTTCCAGCCTCTGTATTACCCTTAACCAGGTCTCTTGCGGAATTTCTGTCCCCGGTATAGAGTAACAGAAAAACAGAATATCTTTGCCTGTTGCAGAAAAGTGAATATTCAGATTTGCAGATAGATTCCGGTTTTGCATAAAGTAGATCATTTCCTGCACAAAGGGAATAAAGAGCAAAGGAGAGACAAGACTCCGGTTTAATTCTCCTTCGTAAGTGAGTGTATAATTAAAATTTTCTGTTTGAAGTTGTTGCAGCGTTAGATAATTTCTAAGGAAAACAACCTCTGAACTCAGTAAAACTTTATCCCGGTTGCAATCGTAGAGTTGATAACGGAGTAACTGGCTTAATTTTAGTAGCATGGAGGAAGCCCGGGAAGGATCTTTTCCGGCGATTATACCGGTGCTGTTCAGGGTATTGAAAAGAAGTAGCGGGCTGATCTGTTCTTTGAGTTGTTCTACTTCTGAATGAAGATGTTCCTGTTCCAGCTGGCTGATACGCTGGTTGCCTGTTATCCAGTATCGGAGAAGGACTGCGAGTACTACTCCTGCAAAACATAAACTAACCAACATATAATTGGAGATAAATTCGAATAGCCGGGTAAGAATTAGCGTAGGAAATGATAGCTCCAATCTTCTCTTTATTATCTCTTCAAAAAGGGCCTGAAAAACAGCCATCAGAAATACCGATCCGATAAACCATCCGTAAAAGCGCCCATACCGGTGGGTAAGCAAAAAACGGGGAACCAGATAGTAGATATGGATATATCCTGTTACCAGATAGGTTATAAAATAGAAAACAGCGATCAAATAGGTATAAATTTCCAAACGGAAGTATATCGGATTGAAATAAATAAATGTCTGGTTGATAGAGATAAGCATCAACGCACTGATCAACAGTAAGTGCCGAAAAATACGGTATTGCGGGACTGTCAGCAGTTTTTGCAGAAATGTTTGCTTATTTACCGGAAGGGAATTCATATCTCTCTGTTCGCTTATATTGGGACTTCAAATGTACGTTTTTTATTGCTGACAAATGCTTTTAAAGCATTTTTTCTAAAATTCAATTTTATAACTCAGGTTCGGAAGAGACGTTGTTCCTTTAGCCGGCTCTATTTTTCCTGTTCTCAGGTTTACTTCATGGCCATAATATTCCGGACAACCAGTTACATTCAACATCTTTAGAGCAATTTCATAGGATGCTTTTTTCCTGTTCATTTTATAGCTTACCGTCAGATTACTGATAAACATTGGAGAGTGTTGTCTGGAGTAGGCACGGCTTTCATCGTATTGAACTTCCTTGTCGGGATATAACATAGTAGCTTCTTCGTCAACCGGAGAGTAACGGTCTCCTCCCTGTAGGGTAAATTTCAGGTTTACACTGAGTATATCCTGCTTCCGGCGTCCCATCATCCACTCTTTTCCTCCCATTACATTCAATATATAATTACGGTTGAATTTAGTGTTATGCCATTTACCGTCTCCTCCCTGATAACGGGAGTTGAAAAAAGAACCGGTAAACATATAATAAGTACCACCGGCCAGGTATCTTTCCAGCGTAAGATCAATACCGTAGTTATAGCCTTTGCCTTTATTTACCAATGCGGATTCCACATAAAAAACATCCCGGTTCAGTACGGAGTAAGAACTATCGGCAATTACCGGTACATCGTATAGATATTGGAAATAGGGTTCTACCTTCAGGTGAAGGTTGTCTGAGAGTTTATGGCTGAAAGATAGCATTAGGTGGTAGGCTTTGGTAAAATCGAGTTCTTTATTAACCAGTTTCTCGCCGGTTTCGGGTGTTTTTACAAAATATACATCTATTTTTTCCATCCGGCTGTGCAGACCATACGAAAAGGCCAGTGAGCTACGGGGAGTGGTTTGCCATTTAATGCCGGCACGGGGTTCAACTGCTCCTTTATGATTGAGTGCCAGGAATTGGCTGTATACACCCAGATTCATTGTCCATACCTGGTTAAGGGCGGTAGAGGTGTTGATATAACCGGATATAAGATCTGTATTTCCTTTGCCACGGGCAATGGTTTCTATAGCCATTCCTTCATAAGGAGATAACCCCAGGGTCATATCATAAAACATTTTAGTGTAGGTAATACCTATACGGGCTGTAATGCGGGAATTAAATTTCTGGTTATAGTAAGAGTTGAGGATCAGATTGGTATTTTCGGTATTCATACGGATCTCCGGAGAGATATTCATTGCATAATCCATTATATCCTGCCGGGCATTCTGTCTGGAAAAAGTAGTGGCAAGAGTAGTCTTCAGATAAGAGTCATTAGAGAAAAAATAACGATGTCCGATCCCTCCGGATGCCATATATTGTTTTGTATTTGATTTTGCCCGATCTGAATTGAACTCCCAATCTTCCGGATCTTCTTTGTAATCATTCTGGTAATTATCGATCAGGCTGGTGCTCCATACACTGAAAGTACCCGCTTTATGGGTGGGAAAATTAAGTTTTAAATTAAGATCCTGGTACTTAAATGTTCCACCCATGTTAACTACTCCCAGATCGCCTAATAAACCGGTAGTAGAGTAACGATAGTTGAAGAGATAGGATGCCTTTTTGTTTTTGCTCAGAGGTCCTTCTGCTGCTACATCAATTCCTAAAAGACCTACCTGAAAGATTTTTTCATGTTTCTGGTTATTGCCATTCCGCATCCGCATATCAAAAACTCCGGATACGGCATTCCCATATTCTGCCGGAAAAGCTCCTGTAAAAAAGTCGAAATTACCTAGTACATGCCTACTTAAAGAGGAGAGAATCCCTCCGCCCAGAGTCGCTATATCGGCAAAGTGATTTGGGTTAGGAATCTCTACATCTTCCATTTTCCATTGTAGCAGGTGAGGAGCATTCCCGTGTACGGAGATCCCGTTATTGGAAATACTGGGAGCAATTCCGGCAAAAGAACTTGCAAGACGGGCCGGATCGTCCATTCCTCCTGCATAGCGGCTTGCCTCTTCGACACTTAACATTCTCGCTCCGGAAAGAGCCATTGTATTGAGAGACTTCTCTTTATTTATCTGAGGCCGTATATATACTTCTGCCAGTTCGGTGATACTCTCTTTTAGCGGGATTTCCAGATAGACTTCTTTGGTAGAGGTGACCAGTATTTCCCGGAAAATTGTGGGCTCATACCCCATGAAAGAGGCTTGTAAAGTATGTCGACCTACCGGAACACCGGGAAGAATAAACTTTCCCTCTTCGTCTGTAGTGGTTCCTGTGTCGGGATTATCCATCAAAATGACCGTGGCGTAGGGGATGGGGTGTCCGGATGCAGCATCTGTAATTATTCCCCGAAGTGTTTGTTGTAAGATATCCTGGGCATACATATTGTTCCCAATTATTGTAAACAGAGCCAGGATCAAAGTTAATGGGTAGATTGAACGTATCATATTAATTTGTTGTATAAAGGATGTCGTTTTTATTTGTTATTTTCTCTTTTTTGTGGTGTATGGCACTCATCATCTTATATATTTTTTCAAAAAACCGGTTCTAGCTCCGTGAATCGGATATCTCATGACCGATTATTTCTTCCAGTGTGTCAATAACCTGTAAGCATGTGGTGGAGTCTATTCCGG
>JAJPZL010000133.1 GCA_021204375.1 Bacteroides sp. | reverse complement strand
TAAATTTTTTGTTTCTTAAAATCCTAATAAAAAACTTGAATTTTAAAATAAATTAATTATACTATAACATTACATACATATTAAATAATAGATGGAATATAATACCCAACAAAAAAAATTACCTCTTCCCGAATATGGACGCAGTATTCAGAACATGGTCGATCATGCCCTGACCCTCGAAGACCGATCAGAGCGCCAGCGGTGCGCCAATACCATTATCAACATTATGAGGGGTATGTTCCCCCATTTGCGGGATGTACCCGACTTTAAGCACAAACTATGGGATCACCTGGCTATTATGTCTGGTTTTCAACTGGATATCGATTATCCGTATGAGATCATAAAAGTTAATAAGTTATATACTAAACCTGAGGTGATTCCCTATCCGCATTCCCGTATCCGTTACAGGCACTACGGCAGAATGCTGGAGACTTTGATCAGCAAAGCGATTGAATTTCCGGAGGGAGAGGAGAAGAAACACCTGATCGCGCTGATCGCTAACCATATGCGTAAAAGTTTTATTACGTGGAATAAAGAGACAGTGAATGAAGAGAAGATCTTCGACGACCTGGTAGAGTATACAAAAGGAGCCATTCGTCCGGGCGAAGATACCCTTAAACTGATGGGTATCCGCATGGCGATGCACCGTCGTCCCAGGCCGGCCGGGGGTCAGCATACCAATCACTCTTCCCACAACAATAATAATCACAACAACCAGCGCAGGTATATTAAATAAGTTTGTTATATTTGTTTACAGATAACACGTAAATCCTAATATTATGGCTTCATTTATTATTGAAGGGGGACACCCGCTTTCCGGAGAGATCCATCCCCAGGGCGCAAAAAACGAGGTATTGCAGATCCTTTGTGCTACCCTGCTTACTGCCCGGGAGGTAACGATCCATAATATTCCCGATATCCTTGATGTCAATAACCTCATCTCCCTGCTTATTGATATGGGAGTAAAGGTGGCACATAAAGGAGAGGGTACCTACTCCTTCAAAGCCGAAACCGTAGATCCCGATTATCTGGAGAGTGAAGAATTCCTTACCCGTTGTTCCAGCCTCCGGGGCTGTATAATGCTGATCGGCCCTATGGTGGCCCGTTTCGGAAAAGCCATGCTTTCCAAACCGGGAGGAGACAAGATCGGCCGTCGTCGCTTAGATACCCACTTTCTGGGTATTCAGAAACTCGGGGCCGATTTTCAATACAACACCGACCGAGAGCTATATGAAATAAAAGCAGATCGTCTTACCGGTGCCTATATGCTGCTGGATGAAGCCTCTGTTACCGGTACCGCCAATATTATTATGGCCGCTGTACTGGCTAAGGGTACCACTACTATCTATAACGCAGCGTGTGAACCTTACCTGCAACAGCTTTGTAAAATGCTTAACCGGATGGGAGCCCGTATCAGTGGTATTGCCTCCAATCTACTCACCATCGAAGGGGTGGAATCTCTCTCGGGGACTACCCATACCGTACTTCCCGATATGATCGAGGTGGGAAGTTTTATTGGTATGGCTGCTATGACCCGCAGTGAAGTAACGATCAAAAATGTTTCGTACGAGAACCTGGGAGTGATCCCCGATAGTTTTCGCAGGCTGGGTATCCACCTAGAACAACGGGGCGACGATATATGGATTCCTCAGCAGGATTCCTATGAGATCGAATCCTTTATTGACGGCTCTATTATGACCATTGCCGATGCCCCCTGGCCGGGACTTACTCCCGACCTTCTCAGTGTGATATTGGTAGTAGCTACGCAGGCGAAAGGAAGTGTGCTCATCCACCAGAAGATGTTTGAAAGCCGGCTCTTTTTTGTCGATAAACTGATCGATATGGGAGCCCAGATCATTCTCTGTGATCCGCACCGGGCCGTCGTGAACGGGCATAACCACCGGCACTCCCTGCGGGCAGGTAAAATGAGCTCTCCCGATATCCGTGCCGGTATTGCTCTGCTGATTGCTGCCATGAGTGCCGAAGGGACTAGTGAGATACACAACATTGAGCAGATTGACCGTGGATACCAGAATATTGAGGCCCGCCTCACAGTACTGGGTGCCCGTATTCAAAGAAAAGCGTAACCCGGCTTATGATCTGTAAAGAAGAAATCTATAAGATCGGGATCATCAATAAACCTCACGGTATTCACGGTGAGGTTCTTTTTACTTTTACCGATGATATTTTCGACCGGGTAGATTGCGACTATCTGGTTTGCCTGATGGATGGTATTTATATTCCTTTTTTCCTGGAAGAGTATCGTTTCCGTACCGACACCACAGCTTTGGTGAAATTTGAAGATGTGGACAGCGATCAGAAGGCCCGCCGTTTTACCAATGTGGAAGTTTGGTTTCCTGTAAAATATGCTGCCGAAAGCCGGGAAGAGGAGTATTCGTGGGACTATTTTTGCGGGTTTCAGGCTGAAAATATGGAACTGGGAGTGATCGGTACCATTACAGAAGTAGATACTGCTACCATCAATACCCTCTTTGTAGTGGATAGAGAAGGAGAGGAGATTCTGATTCCGGCACAGGAAGATTTTATTGAGACTATTGATCACAAGGGCCGGAAGATTTTGCTGAAACTTCCTGAAGGGCTGTTACAGATCGATAACATAGAGTCGGTTGATTAAGTCCTCCCTGGCAAATAAGTCTCTTTTCGTTAAAATCCATAAAGAAAAACTACTTTGCATAGGGCAAATGTTTACCTTTGTGTTTCATTTAAAAAGTTATGCCGAAAAAAGGAAAGAACAGAACTTTCTGGAGAAATATAAAATTTAAATACCGTGTCACTATCACCAATCTGAATACATTGGAGAACGTGACTCAGTTCCAGGTCTCCAGACTGAACGGATTCTCCCTTCTTTTTTCCGCACTCTTCCTTCTTTTTGCCATCAGTGCCGCTCTCATTGCCTTTACCCCACTCCGGAACTATCTGCCCGGATATATGAATACCGAGGTACGCAGGCTTATTGTGGAGAATGCACTTTACACGGATTCTTTAGCCTCCATTGTCGAAAAACAAAACCTTTATATTCTTAATATACAGGATATTTTCAGCGGTACCGTTCGCATTGATACGGTACACTCACTGGATTCTCTCAATGTACTCCGGGAAGATACTTTATTGGAGAGGAGCCGTCGGGAGGAGGAGTTCCGCCGGCAATATGAAGAGAACGAACGGTATAACCTTACTACCATCAGCCAGGAACCTGATACCGACGGGTTGGTGTTTTACCGGCCTACCCGGGGACTTATCAGTAGTCAGTTCAATGCAGAGCAGCGGCATTTCGGTATTGATATTGCTGCTACTCCCAATGAGAGTGTACTCTCTACCCTGGATGGAACCGTTATCCTGAGTGCCTATACCGCCGAAACCGGTTATGTCATCCAGGTACAACACAGCCGGGATCTTCTCTCGGTTTACAAACATTGCGGTTCGCTTCTTAAGCGCGAAGGCGATCCGGTCCGGGCAGGAGAAGCGATTGCCATGGTCGGGAATACCGGGACGCAAACTACCGGTCCCCATCTCCATTTTGAGATCTGGCACAAGGGTAAGGCTATTAACCCCGAACGTTATATTGTATTTTAACCACCCTATGAAGAAAAAACAAATAGCTATCTTAGGCTCTACAGGCTCTATCGGTACACAGGCCCTTCAGGTCATTGAAGAGCATGCCGACCGGTATGAGGTATATGCAGTTACTGCCAATGAGCGGGTTGAACAGCTGATCGAACAGGCCCGTAAATTTTTACCGGAGGCTGTAGTGATAGCCAATGAATCTAAATATACTATCCTGAAGGAGGCTCTTAACGATCTTCCCATCAAAGTATATGCCGGGGAAGAGGCTCTTTGCCAGATTGTGGAATCACAGCCCATTGATATTGTGCTTACCGCTATGGTGGGCTATTCCGGTTTAAAATCCACTATCAACGCTATTAAAGCCCGTAAGGTCATTGCACTGGCTAATAAAGAGACACTGGTTGTTGCCGGTGAGCTTATTGAGCAACTCGCCCGGGAGTACCGGGTACTCATTCTTCCTGTTGACTCCGAACACTCGGCTGTTTTCCAGTGTATCGTCGGAGAGGGGAATAATGAGATCGAAAAGATTATCCTGACTGCTTCGGGGGGGCCTTTTCGCAATTATTCCCTGCGGGAACTCGAATCTGTTACCAGGAGACAAGCCCTGCAGCACCCTAACTGGAAGATGGGAGCTAAAATAACCATTGACTCTGCCACCTTGATGAATAAAGGATTTGAGATGATCGAGGCCCGCTGGCTTTTTGGGGTAAAGCCCGAACAGGTAGAGGCTATTATTCATCCGCAGGCCATTATACACTCTATGGTACAGTTTTGTGACGGTACCATCAAAGCGCAACTGGGAGTGGCCGATATGCGCATGCCTATCCAGTATGCCTTCTCTTATCCCGACCGTTTGCCTTCCTCCTGCCGGCGACTCGACTTTGCTACCTGTGGTCAGCTTACTTTTGATAAGCCCGATCCGCAGCGTTTCCGTAACCTCGCGCTTGCATGCGAAGCCATGTTCAAAGGAGGAAATCTTCCCTGTATTGTCAACGCTGCCAACGAAGTGGTAGTGGCTGCCTTCCTGCAGGAGAGGATCAGCTTTTTGCAGATGAGTGATATTATTGAAAAAACCATGTCTAAGGTAAGCTTTATACACACTCCTGCCTACGAGGACTATGTGGAGACCGATAACGAAGCCCGCCTGCTGGCACAAAGTTTACTATCATAAAACAAGTATATAATTAAAAACAGATAGAATTAATGGAAACATTTTTGATCCGCGTCTTGCAACTGATCCTCAGCCTTTCGCTGCTTGTGATCGTACACGAAGGAGGCCACTTCCTTTTCGCCCGCTTGTTTAAGGTACGGGTAGAGAAGTTCAGTATATTTTTTGCACCCTGGTTCTCGCTTTTTAAGTTCAAGTCTAAGAACAGCGAAACAGAGTATCAGATCGGGTGGCTTCCTTTGGGAGGCTATGTAAAGATTGCCGGGATGATCGATGAGTCGATGGATACCGAGCAGCTGAAACAGCCTGCCCAACCCTGGGAGTTTCGTTCCAAACTAGCCTGGCAACGATTGCTGATCATGGTTGGTGGAGTAGTTTTTAACTTCCTGCTGGCTCTCTTTATTTACTCTATGATCCTCTTTGCCTGGGGAGACTCTTATGTTCCCGTGCAGAAGGTGCCTATGGGGATGCAGTTTAACGAAACCGCTAAAGCAGTGGGCTTTCAGAACGGGGATATTTTGCTCAGGGCGGACGATATCGAATTGGAACGGGTGGGCGGCGATCTGCTGAGCCAGATCGTGGATGCCAGAGTGGTGACTGTACTTCGCGACGGTGTAGAAGTTCCTGTTTATATTCCCGAAGATATGATGCAGCGGCTTATGACGGACTCTGTCCGTTTTGCCGATTTCCGCTTCCCCTATGTTATTGATAGTATTATTCCGGGTAGCGCCGCACAGCAGTATGGTTTGCGTCATGGGGATAGTATTATTGCCCTCAATGGAAAAAATGTCTCTTATTACGATGTGATGGAAGAACTTGCTTACCGCAGGGAGAATGCCGAAACCTTGCTGGGCGATAGCATCGATCCTCATGCTATTACGCTGGTATATGCAAGGGACGGAAGAACAGATACCCTGGCTCTCTCTACCGATTCCGAATATAAACTCGGTATCTATCCGGACGTATGCTTCTCCCGGTTGCTTCCCCTGGTAGAGATCAACTACGGTTTCTTTGAATCATTACCGGCCGGTGTCAACCTCGGGGTCAATACGCTGAAAGGGTATGTTAATAATATGAAGTATCTCTTCTCAAAAGAGGGAGCCAAACAATTGGGAGGTTTCGGGACCATTGGCAGCATCTTCCCCGCACAGTGGGATTGGCACCAGTTCTGGTACATGACCGCCTTCCTCTCCATTATTCTGGCTTTTATGAATATCCTGCCTATCCCTGCGCTGGACGGAGGACATGTACTCTTCCTGGTCTACGAAATTGTGGCCCGCAGAAAACCCAGTGATAAATTTATGGAGTATGCTCAGGTCACCGGTATGCTACTCCTTTTTGCCCTGTTGATATTGGCCAACCTGAATGATGTGATCCACTTTTTTTTCTAAGAGCGGTCTACCCTTATAAAATAACTCTCCTCTTTCGGGAAACGACTCCGAAAGGGGAGATTCTTTTTATAGGGTAGCTCTTACTTTCCGAACTGTTCTTTTAAGGGATTGTTATAACTGAAGCCATTTTATAAACCACCTTATGACACTCTTACAATTATTTAAAAATATCCGTCCTTTTGTGTATCCCTACCGTTCCCTGGTAGTACTGGCCCTGATATTAACCCTGATAGGCTCTCTCACGGCACAGGTAAACGCCTGGGTACTCCGCTATACCGTAGACAAGGTGAATGTACTGGTAGAGACGCAGCAAGGCATCCGCAAAGATTTCCGCCTCCTCGGCTATATCTCCATTATCCTTATCAGTAAAGAGATACTGAATGCCTTTATCCAGTTCGGGCAAAAATATTACGGAGAGAAATTACGTATCAATATCTCCCGCGATCTTGCCCAGACGGTTATCGAACGTATCCTGACTTACCGGATGGCTTTTTTCACCTCCGGAGGAAACCGGCCCGGTAAACTCCAGACCCGTATTGACCGGGGTATTGAGAGCCTTACCCGTCTTATCCAGAATTTCTTTATTGATATCCTTCCTCTGTTTGCCAATTCTTTGGTGGCACTTATTGTTATGTTCAATGCCAACTTCTATGTAGGGCTGGTAGCACTCTGCATTATATCGGTCTATTTCTATGTAAGCCGTGTGCAGGCACAAAAGTTAAATGGTTCCCGGCGTACTATCAAAGAGCTTCGGGAGAATAAAAGCCAGGGTATACTCAGTATCCTGGAATCCATCAATGTGATCAAATCTTTTATTCGGGAAGATATTGAGAGCGAAAAACAGATGAATCTCCAGAACAATCTCACAGCTACCCAACTCAAGACCCGTCGTATCAGTTTTCTTTTTGACGGGTTCAAAACCTTTATCGAACAGATCGGAGTGGTACTTATCATTATCCTTACCGTCTACTTTGTACTGGAGGGAGATATGACCATCGGAGCCATTATGTTCCATATTCTCCTGTTCAACAATGTATCTGCTCCCATCCGTCAGTTGCACCGTATCTATGACGAAATGAACGATGCGCTTATCTATTCCGAAAGTTTTTTTTGAAGTATTGGATGCCCATCATTAGATTGAAGACTCCGGTAAGTACCGTCCTGTTCCTGTAAAAGGTCACTTCTCCCTGAGGAATGTCAATTTTACCTATCCCGATAACGAAGTACGTACCCTTCATCATATCAATATGGAGATTATGCCGGGTAGGATCACTGCCCTGGTGGAACTTTCGGGAGCAGGCAAAAGTACCCTTATCAACCTGCTGGATAAATTCTACGAACCCGATTCCGGAGAGATCCTCCTGGACGGTGTCTCTTTAAAAGAGTACGACACGGAATATCTGCGGGATCATATTGGCCTGGTACTTCAGAAAAATCACATATTTAACGGTACTGTTGAAGAGAATATCCGTTACGGTAATCCGTATGCCTCTATGGAAGAGGTAATGGAAGCTGCCGGAAAATCTTTTCTCCATGAGCAGGTAATGAACCTGTCCGATGGTTATCAAACCTCAGCACTTGCCCTCTCCGGAGGCCAACAACAAAAGATAGCCATTGCCCGGATGTTCCTTAAAGATCCCCCTGTTATTTTTCTGGACGAGCCTACTGCCAGTCTGGATGCCGTTTCTACCGAGCAGATTAAAAATAGCCTGGACGCGATCAAACAGAACCGTACGGTGGTTATCATTTCCCATAGTATTTCCCAGATCATTGACTCCGACCGTATCTATGTCATGAAGGGGGGGCAGATCGTCGAATCAGGTACTCACGAATCTCTCTACCGGTCAGAGGACACCTATAAAGAGATCTTTGATGCTATGGCCCGTAGCCTGAATCTGGATAAGATATCCCGTACCTTCGAATGATCCGTTATTACCGGCTATTCTTTCTTAATTTATAGTTAAAAACTAACCAAACC
>JAJPZL010000310.1:5208-8184 GCA_021204375.1 Bacteroides sp. | reverse complement strand
CTTCTATACGTTCTTTTGGGCTCAGGCTTTTATTTAATTTTTTATTGCTCTCTTCTAATAGATCATTGAGAGTAGTCCAATATGCAGTCTGTGCTGCCCGTTCGTCTTTACGAAACTTTTCAGCCATCTCTTTCTGCTTTTTATAAAAATCTTCCTGCGCCTTTAATTTTTTATTATCAGCTTCTGTCTTTTCTCTTAAAGATTCTATTTCATGGTCTTTATCCAGCTATAACAGCCTTTTATTTCCATCTTCTACAATTTGTTGCAATTCTTTCTGTTGCCTTTTCAGTTCTTTAAGCCGTTTTTTATTACCAAAGTTATACCAGGAGGTTCTGGCTTGCAGATTTTTTATTTCATTGTTGATATTTTCTATCCTTTTTTCTGTCTCTATGATACTTTGCTTAGTAAATTCCCTTTCAGCATCTATCACTTCTGTCTGAGCAGCTCCTACTGCTTTAAGCTTTCGTATATTCAGTTCCTGCTCTTCCCACTGGGTTTCTAAAGTACCTAAGTAAGTTTCGTGTTCTTTCTCTAATTCTTTTACACCGGAAGTGGTAATAGCCATTTCATTGCCTAAGTAAACGATGACAGTAACAAGGACTAAAATTGCAGCTGCTGCAGCCAGGTAAGGGTTTGCGTTCATGGCTGCATTTAACATCTTGAAAGCTGTAGTTGCGGCTTTTACTCCATTAGCTATGGTCTGAAACTCTTTCATCATAGAAATTCCTGTTTCTAATCCTGCAATGGCTTTTGAGAGTTTACTGGTATCTCCGGTGAGCATACCGATAATTCCATTGACTGATTTTAGTCCTGCTACTACATCGTCTCCTGTTTTAGCGAGATCTCCTAACAGGCCTCCCAGATCCTGGATAGAGGCTGTGGCGTGTAGAGTAGTGGTGTTTAATTTACTTTGTGCATCGGCCAGGGCTAATAAGACCTTATAATAATCTTCTGACCCGGTTTTTAAATTTTGAAGGTTCTGTTTGTAGTCCTTGATCGCTTTTTCCAGTTCTCCAATTGTGTTTAATGTTGATGTAGACATAATTTTATAGTTTTATTATTTCCTGCTTAGTGATTGGAGGAATCTTTAAATTAGTCTGGAAATTAGGGAGTATTATAAACAAAACCCCCGGAAGGGCTGCTTCCGGGGGTTATACAACCATTTACATGGGATCAGATGTCGTGATTGTCGTCGCACTCTTCTTCTACCCGTACTACCTGGGGCTCTATTCTCCGGTAGGAGATCTTTGTGAGCATGTTTTTCAGGGCTTTGCCGGGAGTGAATATAATTTTGGGACGTTTCATCAGGTGGGCGGTTACCTCTTCGGGTGTTTCAGCGGGACGGCTTCCTGCGGTGGGGCGGAAATTGCCCAGCTTACCTACCTGCACGATGTGTCCGGCTTTGATATACCGGCTGATAATGGTAAGCAGACTGTTGAGCACTACTTTTGCATCTCCGGAGGTGGCGGTGGTAAGCAGGGATATTTCGTGACAAATGGAATCAAAATCCATCAGGTTTCCACAGACTACCTGGCCGTACTGGAGGGTCTTGCCTTTGTTGGGGCCACCGTGAACTTTGCGTTCTACTACATAATAGTTAATTGCCATACGATTATAAAGTTTTTAGGTTAAACAATTGGTTCATGTTCATACGGGCACTCTTTTATTACCCGGGAGTTGAGTTTTTCGAAAGTGATCTCACCGGTTGCTTCCTGAAGCATTTTACCTGGTGAAAAAATGATCCGGGGTTTCCTCATATTGGTGGTCTGGACCTCTTCTTCCGGGTCTATTCCCCGGCTGCCTGCACTGAGGCGGAAATTTCCGAGGTCGCCGAGTTGCAGGATATTGCCGAGACTGAGTTGTTCGCTCATGACCTCTATAAAGCTATCCAGGATGAGTTCTACGTCTCCTTTGGTTGCGGTGGATAGGAGGGAGATCTGTTTGCAGAGCTGGTCGAAGGTGATCTTCTGTTCGCAACGGACCCGGCCGAAATAGCGGGTCTCTCCGACATGTTCTCCGGAAAGTAATTTAAGTTCGATACATTGAAATTTTAAAGACATACTATTCAATCATTAAGGGTTAATCACTAATACAGGGTTGCGCGCTTTTACCTGTTTGATGGTGCAAATATAAAGCGGGGAAAATAGTGGTGACTCGTAACTTCCCTTGCCGGGTGATAACCCCCCCTGTAATGCCCGTAACTTACCGTGAATGTTAGCTTTTACCTCTTTTTTTGTGAATTTGTATTTGGTAGTTTCATTATTTTGCATGGTACACAAAATATCGATAGAGCTATGAAACAAACGTCTGAATTTCGTATCAGGACTTATGGCTGGCAGGAACTGGCCTGCCTTTATAATCCGGGTGTAACACCACACACAGCAGTGAAAAAACTAAAAAGTTGGGTAGAGGAGTCTCCCGGGTTAAAACAAAAATTGCTGGAGGCTGAGTGGAAGCCTAAAAAACGCCTGCTTACTCCCCGGCAGGTGGAGGTGCTTGTTACGCATTTAGGGGCACCCTGAACGTAGCCTTTTTTTGCTGTTTTGCATTCCCGGAGGAGATCTTTTCTTCTCCGGTTTTTTTGTGAATTTGAATCTTTTTTCCATGTAGGGTTTTGGTATGACAGTTGGAAGCAGAGATCTGATATACCCGATTGATCTTTTATCGGTAGATTCTTTCTTTGATACTTCGTAAGAAGTATTTTCTTTATAGCTTATAATATTTAATCTATATACTATACAATATAGTCTGTTTTATGTGTGTTCGATTGGTGTTCAACAGTGTTCATGTTGTGTTCGAACGGTGTTCATGGTGTGTTTAATACTGGTATCTTCTTTGGTTTTTATGCTGAATGGAATAAACGGAAGTATTGAATATTAAATTCAACCCGCTTTTGGGTTCCATTGCCTCACTATTCATTCCCCCAGTCGTTCGCTTCGCTCTCTTCACTGGGGGTTATTTATATTTTACCCCTGT
>JAJPZL010000310.1:0-5198 GCA_021204375.1 Bacteroides sp. | reverse complement strand
CCCCAGTCGTTCGCTTCGCTCTCTTCACTGGGGGTTATTTATATTTTACCCCTGTTGGGGTAACTTTGGCAGCATTTAGTAACCCCAAAATATACATATAGAATAATTCAACATGTTTCTGCTGGCTTCATAGCCCCATACGGCACAAGAGCTGCTATGAAGTCGCAGTGTAAAGAGTCACCGGCTGTGAAGCCGGCGACAACGAAGAAGTTGTGCAACAGTCACTGGGAAGCCGGCGGGAACATCAAGTACTTTTGTACTTTGCAACAGACACTGTAAAGCCTGAGTTGGATGATCTCACTATTCATTCCCCAGTCGTTCGCTTCGCTCTCTTCACTGGGGGTTATTTATATTTTACCCCTGTTGGGGTAACTTTGGCAGCATTTAGTAATCAAAAAGTATACCTGCAAAATAGTTCAACATGTTGCCGCCGGCTTCATAGCCCCACACGGTACAGAAGTAGCTATGAAGCCACAGTGTAAAGAGTCACCGGCTGTGAAGCCGGCGACAACAAAGAAGTTGTGCAACAGCCACTGTGAAGCCGGCGGTAATATACATTATCTTATTTGTTATTTTGAATGTAGGGAAGGATCTTGTCTATGTACGAAATAGATAGTTCACTTCCAGGCATGACAAAATGATGGATAATTAAAAGTGCTTTATACCCATTCTCTTATATAATTACTTTGTTGTGGCGGGCTTATTATTTCAGTCCTGTCACCTATTTATTTCCTGATCTACTCCCTGGGGCTTTCTCCTTCAAAAACAACCAGTTTGCAGGTTGATTTAATGCGGTCCAGTACCCGGTCTCCATACCGCTCTGTTAAATCTTTGACGGTAAGGTTGGAGGTAATGATCACCAGCTTACCATACTTCTCTACGGTATCGATGATCTCCGGAAAGGCCATGCGTCTTTTGCCATAATAGACGGATACTGTTTCATTGCTAATGTCATCAATAGATAGCAAATGGAGCTTCAGGGCCTGGTCTATATTGCGGTCCAGCTCCGGCAGATCGAAGCAGTTCACGATCTTCCGGCAGTACTTTAGCAGAATAGCGGGGAGGACATATCGTCCCAGCAGGGTTTTTCCCCTTCCGCAATTGCCATAGAGGAACAGACCTCTGTCCTGGTTATCAGTGAGCCACTCTGCAATCTCTTTGTATTCGGGTAGCTTTACATAGGCTTTTCCTTCGAGGCCCAGAAAGTAACGCATGGCATTGTCCAGCACATTTTCTGCATCCGGGATCTTTATAAATACTTTGTCCGAGGGTACCTTTATTCCTAAAAGGGCCATTTCCTGGCAGATACCCGAGAGTTTTTTAGAATCGTTCATAGGTTTTGTTGTTTAATCGCTCCGTAGAGGGATGGTCAAACAGGGTTCTGTTCCGGGTGGCCAGGTAGTTTCCCTCGAGCACTTTAATGAAGTTACTGCCATGCAGTATCCAGTCGAAACTACATTTCCATCCTTTGTCGTTCATTCCCAGCAGGAAGGGGCTCCGGAGTGTTTGTTCAAAGGCCTCCCTGATCTTATCGGGGCTGTGTATTCTTATAATATTCCTGATCATCTCTTTGCGTTTGTAGCTAAGGGATTTTACTTCAGGCAGATATTCTCCAAGTAATGAATTGAAGAGATCGAGGATTGATTTATAATTGATGGGATCATTTTTCAATACTCCCTCAGCTATTTCTCTCGCTGGCTCTTTTTCTTTATTTTCATTTATCTGACTGGGAAGTGTTCTTATGTCATTCTCTTTGTTTAACAGGGGTTTACTTGTGTCCGGAATTTGTTCTATAGGTACCTGAACGGTGTGCGGAAAAGGTTTTTCCTCTGCTTGCGTGGTACTTCGATTCCTGCGGCTCTCTCCTGATTTAATACCGGCCAGTCTCTTTTTCTCCCGCGTTTCACTGGTCTCATTGTTCTAGTTATTGAGATATTCCGAAAAAAGCAGGTACCATCTTCGGTAAAGGAGAAGAGTCCAAAATCTTCTACGACAGACTTAACTACGGAAGCGGACATACGAAGATCATAAGCTATATTGTTATAGTTTCTGGTGCTCATATGGTCGTGGCTTTCCAGGAGGCGTTCGAGTATCATAAAATATGCAGCATATCCTTCTGCTTTGTGTCTGATCCGTGCAGCGAGTATTTTCTCATTGTGACGGGCGCTACAATAGTGTCGGAAGTGCAGATTCTCTTTTTCCATAAGTCTTGTTAAAATTTTGAATATTCCCCTGCAGGAGCAGGGACCGGTGCGCATACTCACCCGGGTCTGCTCCTTGTGGGAGGTTATAAGTAGTCTCTTTTACCGGTAGGTTTCAATGATCACCAGGTGAATGGCTTCCTGCGGCACTCCCGGTAATTCTATATCAATGATCCCCCGGCTCTCTTCTTCTGCTCTTATTTCTTTGATCAATTCTGCCAGGATCCCTTCTCCGTAGCCATAATAGGTGTGTTCCAGTTCTTGGATCACACGGCTTATTTCTTCGTTAATAAAGTGATGCCCGTTCTCCCGGGAAAAACGGTAGAGTTCTGTGGCTATTTCCAGTAACTCTTCCATGGTAAAGCCGGAAAGGTCTACAGGAGCGAGGTTATTGAGGTCTTCCAGGTAGGCGATCAGGGCCAGTATAGCTTGCCGGGCTGATATCTGCCTGCCGGGAAGGGGATTTACGATCTGGAAGAGGGTAGGTTGCATCAGTACTATGTATCCTACGGGATCTCTTTTTTTCCGTTTATAATGGTTGGGCCGCTCTGCTTGTTGCAAGTGGGAACCCAGCGGCTGCTCGTTATACTGTCGGGTGATACAATCTAACAGGGCCTGCCGCATCGGGCACTCATTGTGCATGTGTGTTTTTTTCCTCTGATCATAACATTTTATCTTTGATAGTTAATAAATGGGTGGCCGGATAACCGGTCAGGGTACACCGGCCTGTTCTCTTTCACTTTCACAAGCTACGGAGTGAAATTGTACGTAAATCACATAATAAAAAAGTTATAGCGTAATCCTTTGCTGGTGTATGTTATCTTCTGGTCTGTAGAATTACAGCGGGTAGTTGTCAGGAAGTACAGACCACACTCATCAGGATCATGGTAAAGAAGATCAGTAAAATTGTTACAAGTCGTCTCATTCTTTTTTCCTCCTCTTCGATTTCAATGATCTCTGTTCTCTTACTGAAAAATTTAAAAATGTTCATTCTTGCCTTTTTACCCTGAGACTCAAAATAGTTCGCAAAACAGGAGTTGATCTCAATGCCATATACTACCAACATGACCAGCACAGGCAGCAGTGGAAGATCGAAAGGTGCTCCAAAGGTCATTCCGATGGCTCCTGCTACAAAGATCCAGCACAGGTAATCAATGATCTTGTTAATGGTCCGCCGTACTGCCCGGCTCAGCCGTATCTCCTCTTTCCGTTTCCGAACTGCTTCAATACCAAACCGTAAGTCTGCCAGTACCAGGATAATACCCAGTACGAAAAACCATCTGAGGGGTGAAATAAACTCCATAGTACCGCTTAAAAACAGAGCGGTCATTCCTCCGATTAAATTCTCTTCATTCATTTTTTTGTTTGTGTTAATAAAAATTTCCGTAAAAGTAAATCCTTCTTTAGCGGAAAAGATTATTTGCCGGCTGTAACGCCTAACATTTTCCGGTAAGTTAGGCTGAGGGGATAAAAGGCTGGTCGGACTCTTCTTCGTATATATATTGAGCGTGTCCGTGTAAAGTAATTCCACTTATTGTCATCTTATCCAGTAACTCTTTCAGTATCTGCTCCATTTCTGTCCTGAAACTTTTGTAGCATCTGTAGTGAAGCGCAACCTCTGCGCAATGGTGGGAGATGCGGGTGGCTGTACACTCGTCCAGTACCCGGGTTAACTCTTCCCGTACCCCCCTGCGTGTCTTATTCCCTACCAGGGCAGTAGGAGAGTAGAGATAGAGCACAATAAATATAAATTTCCTTCGGCTCTCCGCATCTCTCTCTTCTACGATCTCATTAAACCACTCATACAGTTTTTTGATCAGGGTGAAATCTGTCAACGTATGGGTCGTTTTCTCCTGGAATCTTTTCTTCAGATCCTCTTCTTCCTCTAAGAGATCTTTTAATTCTTGTATATATTCCAACATACATATGCAGTTTAGTAGGTAATGCCGTGTTTTACAGTGTTTGTCTTTGTCCCCATTTCATGGCTTCGTACAGGGAGGTTGTATAGAGTTTAAGCTCGGGCATGGTCGTGATAAACTCTACCCTGAGAGCTGCCCTGAGGGCCTGGTCAAATAACTCTTTGTGGGTTTTTGCTCTTTTTACTTTTTTATTCGTCTCATGGTTTGATTGTTTTGTCGTGGATGATGATGAGAATCTCCCCTGTTAATAATCTGAATAGGCTGGGCTTACCCGGTATCTTTCTGCTTTCTCCCTGTACTCTTCCCGGTTCATCCGCCAGATCTTTTTTCAGCTCCCGGAAGATGAACCGGCTTATATTGGGCAGGATCACTTCTCTTTTCTCTTCATCTTTAATGGTCTCTACCCATAACAGGGAAAGTTGTCTGTAAGAGTCGTATTCCCGGCTCTTCAGTTCTGCACATACCATTGTTCCCGGTAAGATCTCTGTTTCGAAGGTTGTGGTTTCGAAATCCAGATCCTCTGTAATACGGCACATGGCAGTACGAAGGCAATTTTTAGTTTCACGGATCCGGCTTACTCCTGACATAGCTCTTTATAGGTTAAAACTGTTAGTATACCTGATCCGGTCAGGATCAGAGTAGCAAAACTTATATTGAGAAGTTTTACCGGGGCCGGTGTTATGCAGGCACTGTAAAAGATCCCCAGGGCACAGAGGGTAATAAGCAGAGAGAGAATGAACTGGATAAGTTTCACAATGTTTTGCGTGTTTTAATTTGTGTTTGAACTTTTTATGAGAGAAGGTTTGATTTTTTGAATGACCGGAAGCTGTTCTTATCTGTATCAAAATATACCATTTGCTGCGGATTAGTTTTAGACCGGGTCATTTTCAGAGTTTTAGGTAAATAGTTTGTATTGAGTGTTCCCTGAGCCTGGCGCAAGGTACCATCGGTTTTATAGAAATGGAATTTAACAATCCCTTCCATGAGACTGGTATGTAATTTTTGTAGTTGCCACGCTTTTTTAAGGGCTTCACTCTTGTTGAGTCCGGAAGTTCTTCCTAAGGAATGGGCCGCTTTC
>JAJPZL010000049.1 GCA_021204375.1 Bacteroides sp. | reverse complement strand
AAGTACCCCTACAAGCAAAGTAAGGGAGAAATTGAACAATGTCTATCGAGTAAAGAACCAAGTAATTAACCTTGCCAAACCTTTGACCACAGAGGAGGAGTACCTGGTAGAGCCAATGTCTGCTGAGTATCCCGACGTCATTATACGGGATTCTTACTGTCTGATATGGGAAAAACGCAAATTCCGGTTAGAACCCATAGATTCTATTTACTATCTAAAAGCCGATCGAAGTTGTTGTGAGATACATTTTACAGAAGGTAATCCTATACTGGTTTCTGTCTCAATGAACACAGTCGCAGCTCAACTTCCTGAAAAAGATTTTATTCGTATTCAAAAAAGTTATACGATTAATCTCAAACATACTAAATATCTTACAGGCAATACCTTCATTATGAAAAATGGTGAACGGTTAACTATTGGTCCCGAATACAGGGAAGAGGTATATAGTAGTCTAATTTTTATAGGTACCAAAAGCAAAAAGTACAGACAACGGTAAAGGTACCTGTTTTCATCACAGAAGATCTATGAGGTGGCGCCTTGCCACCTCATACTCTAAACACATCCATATCACAGATAAAAATTACAAAATTAAAATTTAAGCTATATTTACAAGAATCAAACACAAATCCAAAAACACGATCATTTTGGAAAAACACATCAAAAGCCAGAAAGAGGAGACTTTAATAGCCGACTTAAAGAAGGACTCCTACCAAGCCTTTGACAGTATCTACCAGATGTATTCCAAACGTTTGTATGCATACAGTTTCTAGTTCACCAAATCAGCTGAATAAGCTGAAGAGATCGTACAGGATGTATTTGTAAGACTCTGGACCAACCGAAGCAACATCCGGCAGAACGAGACCCTCTCTTCCCTGTTGTTCATTATGGCAAAACATCACCTGATCAATGCATACCGTAATAAACTGAACAATCCTGTTTACGAAGAATATATTAAATATAAAGAAGTATTCGCTACCAACGATACCCATTACCAGGTTGAATACAGTGAGTTTACCGAAAAACTGAAAAAATTATCGGAACACTTCCCGTTACTCAACAAAAAGTAATTCAGCTTTCACATATGCAGCAACTCTCGCACTCAGAGATAGCCGATAAACTCTCCCTGAGTGAGCAAACTATAAAAAACCAATTATCTCTTGGGCTAAAAACCCTTAAAGAGAAACTCGACAAGGTAATATGGCTGTTAATGTTATTATTTACTAATTAAATGACTTTTTCCGGTACTATCCTGTAAAAGAACTGTCAGAACTTAAAAGCATACATGGACAACTTACATTATAAATACAGAACCAACCAGTTAACTTCAAGAGAACTTATAGAACTCCGGAAGAAGATCAATTCGATGTCCGACCAGGAAATAGAACAGGAAATAGAGCAAACCTGGTTAAGAGAAGATCTCAATACGAACCTTATTGAAAATAAACAGCTGGAGAAAATAAAGTCCCATATTGATAAAAGCCTCGGCCGGAGCTCCTCCAAACCCAAAAGAATTATCTATTGGGGACAGATAGCCGCAGCTATTCTATTCCCGGTATTTATATTACTCACCTTTTATTTATACCGGGAGAACAGACAAATTATTTCCGAAGAGATGATCGTTACCACCGGTAAAGGAGAACGGGCTACCATTATCCTGCCCGATGGTACTACCGTTTCATTAAATTCAGACTCACAACTGGGTTATACTCCTAAAATATACAATAAAAAAGAGCGAAAGATAAATTTTAATGGTGAAGGCTACTTCCAGGTATGTAAGGATCAACAGGTACCTTTTCTGATCGATGCCCCGGGATTACAGGTCAAAATACTGGGAACCACCTTTAATCTACTGGACCGTGAAAGCTCCCATACAGCCGAATTAGCCCTGGAAGAAGGAAGTGTACTTCTTACCTCTACCAAGAGTAACCAGGAAGTAACACTTAAACATCTGCAAAAAGCAATCCTTAACAAACTTACCGGAAATATTACTGTTATTACCGATGAAAACCTCCATACTCTCTCCGCCTGGCGCAAAGGGGAGATGGTATTCCGTAATACAGCGTTATCGCATGTCATAAAGAGTGTAGAGAACCATTACAATGTAACCATTACACTGGATTGCTCCGAGTGCATGGAGGATAAATTTACAGGGAATCTTCCAGTAACCAATCTGAATGAAGTATTAGAGGTGTTCGAGAAGTCTTATTATTTAAAAGCAACCATTACCGGACACACCATATAACTCATAAGTTACTAAAAAAGTATTCATGTTGTTGGAGAACCGTTCTTGCCTTCAAAGAACGGTTTTTTTATTTATTTTTTATGCTTTACAACATAAAGCTTTTTCAGTACCTTTATTAAATAGACTTGTCTTTACTACTGACAATGGCCCAAGAGGCCCTTTATTATTCACTTAAAACATAGTAATATGAACACACGCACACGACTGAAGCTGCTAACACGGGTTATGTTACTTTTCTTTCTGAGTACTATGCCTGCTCTAGCACAGGACAACCGGGTAACAATTAACCTCACTAATGCTTCCCTGAGAGAAGTTTTCACCGCTATTGAAAAACAAACCCCTTATCGCTTTTCTTACCGCGATGTGGTAATCGATTCCCTGGAGAATATTACAATCTCCAAGAACAATGCCACTGTCTCTTTCATACTCGACGAAGTATTGATAAACCGGGACTTAGAGTACAGCTTTGTATCTTCCAGATCCATTGTCATTTCCGACAAACGGAAAATTCCGGAAAGCAACACTACCAAACAGATCTCCGGCGTAGTAAAAGACGAAACAGGAGAACCCATTATGGGAGTCAATGTCACTGTCAAAGGATCTTCCATAGGTAGTATAACAGATTTTGACGGGAACTTCAGTTTCGAAGCTCCGGTAGATGGTGAGCTTCTTGTTTCCTATGTAGGATATATACCGCAGGAGATCAGCCTTCGGGGAAGAAACTCTTTCTCCATTCTTCTGAAGGAAGATCATCAGTTACTGGAAGAACTTGTAGTAGTAGGCTACGGTTCCATGCGCAAAAAAGACCTGACAGGGTCGATTGTCCAGATCAGACCCGATAAACTGGCTAATGAAAAGCCTAATACCGTAGAAGATATTCTTCGTGGAGTACCCGGATTAAATGTGGGGATGAGCAATACAGCTAAGGTAATACAAACCTGGAAGTTCGCGGACAACGTTCCCTTTATACAGAGGGATCGCACAATGCTCCCATGATCGTACTGGACGGTATTGTTTTTAACGGAGAACTCTCCGAGATCAATCCCAACGATATCGGCCAGATAGACATTCTCAAAGATGCCTCTTCAGCAGCTATTTACGGAGCAAAATCGGCTAACGGAGTAATTATTATCACCACCAAAAAAAGGAGAGAGGGGTAAACCCACTATCAACCTGAATTCCAGTGTCAGTTTTACTACGATGAGAGCCAACAGGAAGGTATACAGCCCGGAAGGATACCTGAATTTCCGCTCAGACTGGTTCAACAGTAAATCAGACTTCCAGAACCCAGGTATGTATAAACAGCCAACCCCTAAGAACCTGAACAGGTATGGAATTACGATCGAACAGTGGAGAGATCATACCGGTGTTACCGGCTCTGATACGGAGATATGGCTGGGACGGCTGGGACTCTTTCCCCAGGAGATAGAGAACTACCTGGCCGGTAAAACCTTCGACTGGTATAAACACAACTTCCGTACCGGTATCATCCACGACCACACGATCAGCTTTTCGGGAGCCAACGACCGGGTGAACTACTACATGTCTGTAGGATACCTCAATAACGAAGGGCTTCGTCACGGAGACGATTACCAGGCTATCCGTGCCAACCTGAAACTGGATGGAAAAGTGAACAAATATCTCAGTATAGGTGCCAATGTAAACTTTCAGGACCGAAAATCGGATGGAATAGCCGTAGACTGGAATAACCAACTTGCCAACAGCCCCTATTCGCTTCCTGTAGATGATGAAGGAGATCTGGTACTTTATCCGATGGGCTATAACGGATTAAACGGAGGTTGGAATTATGAGTATGAGAAACAGTTCAGAGAACGCGAAAGCGGAGCTACCGTACTAAACTCCATCCTTACAGCCAAAGTGACCCTACCTTTCAATATTACCTACTCCTTTAACTTTTCTCCCCGGTATCAGTTCGATCACTACCGCAATTTCGAATCTTCCGAACATCCGGAATGGAAGACCTCCCACAACGGTTATGTACGCAGATACCAGACCAAGCGCTTTGAATGGAACCTCAATAATATCATTAACTGGGATTATACACTCCATAACAAACACCATTTCAATGTAACCCTTAGCCAGAAGGCTGAAGAGTACAGAAGCTGGCACGATGAGATAATGGCACGAAATTTTCAACCAAACGATGCACTGGAATTTCATAATACAGGAAATGCCGACTCCTCGCAAAGTTCATTCAGTTCCAGCGATACCCATAGTACAGCCGATGCTATGCTGGCCCGTCTCTTTTACTCCTACGACCAGCGTTATATGATCACTGCTTCCGTACGCCGTTACGGTTATTCTGCTTTCGGAACTTCCAACCCACGGGCTACTTTTCCTGCCATCGCACTGGCATGGTTATTTACCAACGAGAAATTCTGGAACTGGCCCTCCATGAGTATGGGTAAACTACGCCTCTCCTGGGGGAAGAACGGGAACCGCTCCCTTTCAGATATATATACGGCCCTCTCTAACCTGAATGTTGAATGGGCAGATGGCTCAGCCAAAACCCAGGGATATATAGACCCTTCTACCGGAGCCCTGGTAGAGTACCAGGCCCTTATTATCGACCGATTGGCAAATCCCAATCTATAATGGGAGAAAACATCTTCCTGGAATACCGGAATTGATTTTGGGTTTCTCCATAACCGGCTTACCGGTAGTTTTGATTATTATGTAATGCCTACCACCGATATGATCATGTACCAGACGATTCCCAATTTCACCGGATTCTCCAGTATTATCTCCAACCTGGGAGAGGTAGAGAACAGAGGGGTAGAAATATCGCTTAGTTCCACTCCTATAAAAACCCGGAACCTTGAATGGAACAGTACGTTGGGGTTCTCCAGGAATAAAAATAAGATCAAGCACCTCTATTATGAATATGAAGATGTGTTTGATAAAGACGGAAACATTATCGGTAGCCGGGAGTCGGATGTGATTACCAACCAATGGTTCATCGGAAAGCCGATCGGTGTAATATTGGACTACAAATTTTTAGGAATATGGCAGGAGAACGAAGCCCAAGAAGCTGCCTTTTACGGACAGAAACCAGGAGATCCAAAAATCCGGAACAGTCACAACCCGGAAGAGTATAGTTATACCGATGAAGACAAAGAGTTCCAGGGACAAACCTCTCCCAAATCACAGTGGTCCCTGCGTAACGATTTTACCCTGTGGAAAAACCTGAATTTCTCATTCAATATCTATTCCAAATGGGGACACAAAGGTACTACAACCGGCTATATAAACGATATGGGGTATACAGCCGAATGGCAAAACACCCACCTAAGAAGCTACTGGACTCCGGAAAAACCCACCAACAAATATGCACGCCTGGGTTCTACCATGCCTAAGAATGCCGAATCGGCCCCCGGGTTATCGACCGGTCTTTCATCCGGTTACAGAATATTTCCATAGCCTATACACTGCCCCGGAAGATCATCTCTCAGTGGGGGATCGAAAATCTTAAGATCTACGGAACCGTTAAAAATGTAGCCGTATGGTGTAAAGAGAAGTACGAATGTTGGTACGATCCGGAAATAACCGGGCAGGCAGTACCCAGAACCTATACACTCGGACTCAATTTAATTTCTAATTTAATACGCCTTGAAATATGAAAAAGAATACAAGCAAAATAATCCAACTATCCAAAAGAAGTTTGATCATCACGATAGGAACTGCTGTTATGGCAGGTTGCTCGGTAGACTTCTTAAAACCCGATCCGCTCTCTTTTTACGAACCTACCAATACCTTCTCTACCAAAGAGGGAATAATCGCAGCCTTAGCCTCGTGTGACCGTCAACTGAAACAGGTATGGACCGGCCGTAGTGATGGGTATGCAGATGCCTCTCATATCTGTACCGAATATATGTTCTCCGATGTGGCAGTAAGCGGAACTACCGATAAAACCACTACCACCCAGGATATCATTTCCCAGCTGGATTATACCACTACCAGTGCAGCCAATAACAACGACACCAACAGGATCCTCTGGTTCTGGGAAGAGGGGTATGACGGCATAAAATTTGCCAATTCAGTAATTACCTATATTGATCAGATCGAAGAGTTGGACGAGACCACCCGACTGACCATGTTGGGAAGAGCCTATTTTCACCAGGCTTTCCATTACTTTAATCTCTGTATGCAGTTTAAGGATATCCCTTTAATGACCAAACTGGTAGAAGTAGCCAAATTCGACTATCGTTCTACCAAACGGGAAGTTATTCTGGAAATGATCACTGAAGACCTGAAGAATGCAGTAGAATGAGTACCCGAAAATCCGGAGTTGATCGGAATGGTTACCAAAGGTGCCTGCTGCCAGCTATTAATTAAATGTTATCTGACGCTGGGACGTTTTGACGAAGCTATTGAGCAGGCAGATATCCTGATCAACCAATCCGGTTATGAACTGATGACGGATAACTTCGGTACCTTTGTGAATCCTATGCCGGAGGTGTGGAATATTGCCCGTAATGTGATCTGGGATCTACACTACCCGGAAAATAAGTGTATCACAGCCAATAAAGAAGCGATCCTCTCTATGCCCAACAGAAATGAATCGGTAGCCAGCCGCCTGATCCTACGCTCCATGAGGAACGCAGTACCCATGTGGATACAGACAGGAGCCCTGGGTATCTATGCGCCCGACGGAACACAGAATGCCATTGTCTCCGGAATGAATACCGACTGGGGCTATCGCAAAACCCTGGGCCGTGGTATAGCCCGTATACGTCCAACCCATTACGTTACCCACGGTTTGTGGATTGGCGACGAAACCGATCTGCGCCACAACACAGAAGTAGGTAACTGGATCACAATGGAGTCTTTAGTATACAACGGACTACCGGAAAGCCATCATTACTATAAAAAGAATCTTCAACTCTTTTCCGAAGATGGTATTTTGCTTTGCGGGGATACCATCCGAAGCTGGTTTGACTGGCCCCACTATAAAGTTTGGGTAGAACATCCTCAGGCTGAAACAGCTAATAACTACGACGGAGGAGCCGGTGACCTGTATTGCTACCGCCTAGCAGAAACTTACCTACTTCGTGCAGAAGCCAAAGTATGGAAAGGTGACTTTCCGGGAGTAGCTGCAGATGTAAATACGGTACGCCGGAGAGTACAATGCAGCAAACTATTTGATGCTTCCGAAATGAATATGGGAATAGTGATGGATGAAAGGGCCCGGGAACTCTATTACGAAGAGTTGCGCCATGTAGAATTAAGCCGTGTCTCCTACATTTTTGCGCTGACAGGAAAAACAGATGAGTTTGGCCAACGCTATACCATAGAGGGATTAGAGACTAACAGCTACTGGTACCAACGTATTACTGCTTATAATAATTACTATAACAAAGGGGTAGTGACCCGCTCGGGAGTCGAATACACCATTGCTCCCTATCATATTTACTGGCCGGTCCCTCAAACAGCACTGGAAGCCAACAGAGAAGGAATCCTGAATCAGAACAAAGGCTATACAGGTTATGAAAACAATATTATACCCTGGGATAACCTGGAAGAGGCTATGAAAGATGAAATTACAGCAATCGTGTAATAAAAGGAAGAGTTCTTATGTCTATAAAATAAATTAGTTTAATAAGCGTGTTTCACTGGTCAGAAATGACTATAAGGTTGTGTGCCGCCGACTGCGAAGTTAGAGGCACACCCTTTTTAATTAATCGTGTCCCTGGGTTTTCACAATTTTATTGTAAAGTCCCATGATCAGGAATGGAGCTGCCCACTGTCCTACAAACAGAGCGCCATGTTTCCGTCTAAATATTTTCATTGTCAATGATACACTCATAGACAGAAGAGCGGCTATTAAATAGGCTCCCGAAGGAACTTTAGAGGTTTCGCTTTCAATAGCCTTGGTTAGTTTTCCCTCTTTACTCTTTTTTCCAAACATAATGTAAAAATTTAGTTAGTATTTAAGTCTTTACTGGCTTACCAACACCCACCAAACTTAAAAGTTTGAGCACCACCCGTAAGCCTT
>JAJPZL010000287.1 GCA_021204375.1 Bacteroides sp. | reverse complement strand
ATATTGATCAGGAAGATAGTCCCGATACTGGTAGAATCTACCAGGTAGAACATACCGGTAAATACAGCAGTAAGCGCCAGACATACAATAAAGACATTCCGTTTCCCGAAAATCCACGACAGATAGCCCGAAAGCAGTATCACTCCGACTAAGGTAACCAGCTGTCCAATCATATTAAAGAGACTGAAACCTACGGCAAATACATTGCTGAGGTCGGGCTGTGCGATCAAACCGAAAGCATCCAGGAAATTATACCAGATACCACCCGGCAGGCCTTCTGTACTTACCAATCCGAAATTCCGGAGAAATTCGTAAAGAGCCGTTTTATCGACAAAGTAGTTAAAGTAGTAGGACATACTGCTTCCTAACATAGCCAGGGTAGTAAAAAGGAAAAGCGTAAGCACGAACATGGCTTTCCAGGGACGGCTACTGATCAGATCTTTAAAATCCTATTTAACAGACGTTTTCTGGTTGACAGGGGGCTTAATACGTTTTTTGGTTGAGAAGAAAGTGATCACAAGTAAAATAACACTAACAACGGCAAAAAGTAAAATAGTAAGGAACCAACCACGCTGGTCGTCTCCCTGGCCGAATTTATTGACCAACGGCAGAGTAAGTCCCTGAACAACAAATGTAGCGATAGTAGCCGCTACAAAACGTACGGAAGAGATACTGGTACGTTCCTTAATATCACTGGTCATGACCCCTCCCAAAGAGTCATAAGGGGTATTATTAAAAGAGTAAATAGACATTAACAACGTATAAGTGATACCTGCATAAGTGATCTTACCACGTTCAGCCAGATCGGGAGTAGTAAAAGCAAGTACAAAAAATACGGCAAAAGGAATAGCTGTCCAGAGTATCCATGGCCGGTATTTCCCACATTTGGTATTGGTCCGGTCGGCCAGAATACCCACTACCGGATCTACAAAAGCATCAAAGAACCGGGCTACAAAGAGAATGGTACCGGCAGCTGTTGCCTTTATACCAAAAACATCAGTATAAAAGAAGAACTGGAACATCATCATCATCTGGAAGATCAGGTTCGCAGAACCGTCGCCCAGACTATAGCCGATCTTCTCGGCCATGGAAACTTTCTGGTTGGGTGTTTTTATTATATTTTTCTTTTCAATTAATAATCTGTTCTCAACGGAGCAGCAGGCAGCCCTTCCGTATTACGTAAATTAAGTTCTCCGGGATTATCCGCCAAGGCATAACGCACCATAACAGGTTGTGTTACCCCATCGGCCCAGACAATGACCTTATTTCCTTCAGTAAGCGCCTGTGCCCAGACAAACTTACCGTCAGCTCCGGCAATGGCAAACCCTTTCAGGGCACTCTCCGGTTGCAGGTTACCTTCCTCCTCTTCAAAAGTGAGGATCACTTTGTTCCCCTCTATCTCTTTAGCCCTATAAACAGGGCCCTGTGCTACCACTTTACGATCGTTATAGATCAGTTTCTGTGCCTGACGGGATATACGGATACCAATATCTTTTTTATTAAGCGGATGAATATCGTTCCACTCTCCTACATCAATAGTAACGATCAATGCCGTATGAGGAACTTCCCGGGTCACCCGCTCCTGAGCAGCTCTCATCTCTGCCCACTGGCTGTAACCGGGCCAGGCGGGCTCTTCCATAAAATTGGGAAGCTGCACAATAAAGAAAGGTAATTCTGGATCTTTCCGGTCACTTCTCCAGTTAACTATCAGGGTAGAAAGCAGGTCGGAATACTCATTATACCGTCCGGAGTTAGACTCGCCCTGATACCAGAGCACTCCGGCAATAGCATAAGAAGTAAGTGGAGCGATCATGGAGTTATAAAGCCCCGTAGGTTTGTAGTTAAAAAAGGTACCACCGGAAAGCGGAGGCATCTCCGTACCTCTTTTGTAATGTCATTCACCCAGCAGGGAAATCTCTTCTTCTCCTACAATGATCTTATAAGGTTTGTCTTTGACAAAATGAGGAGATCCATTATAACTGATCATGCGCACCGTAATATTGTTCTCTCCCTCTTGTAATAACCCGGCAGGAATGCGGTAAATACGGGGAGGGTACATATATGAGGTAGTACCCACAAAAGTACCGTTTATAAATACGGAATCAGCATCCACAATACATCCTAGACGGATCAAACCCTCCTTTCCGGCTAGCGAAGCAGGTACGGTAATCTCTTTACGGAACCAGTGTGAACCGTTCACAGGATTAAGCCCGTCGTTATTCCAGGAGGTAGAGAACATATCCACACTTTGCCAGCCACCGTTATCTAGATCAGCCCGGTACCAGCCTTCGTTGGCACTGCTCTCGGGATCTCTCTGGTAAAACACTCGGTTCCACAGATCACGGGTTTCATTATCCAGCCTTTTTACATGTTCCACCCATTGGTCATCGCGGCATATCTCTATTTCGTTATAATACCTGGGAAAAGGTTTGAGCTCTTCTTCACCGATCCAGGCCTCTACCGGCGATCCCCCCACACTGGAATTCAGGATACCCACCGGAATCCCGGTCTTACTATAAAGGTCTTTGGCAAAGAAGTAAGCTACCGCCGAAAATTAAGAGCATTTTCAGGGTCCAGTCTGCTCCATCCGCTCTTTTTCACATCCTCCTGCGGACCATGGAAATTATAATCCATCCATACCTTGAACTGCCGGATCATCGGATTGGTATCCCGTTCCACTTCTTCCTTAAAAAGATCCATTACCTGCGCCACAGGAAGTTCCATATTGGATTGTCCGGAACAAAGATAAACATCTCCAATCAGGATATCTTCGATACGGATCTCATTAACAGTCATTACATAAGGGCCACCGGCTTTCCGGGCAGGTATTTTCACCGCCCACTTTCCATCCGATCCTGCCCGGGTAACATATCTCTTTTTCAGAAAAGTTACCGTAACTTCTTCACCGGGATCAGCATCCCCCCAGATGGTCAGTTCCGTTCCCCGTTGTAATATCATACCGTCGGAGATAAGCTGAGGTAAATTCACCTTTGCTTCACCGGGTAATGTGAAGCAAAGGATGAATACTATCAACCAAACCTTAAAAAACTCGCATATATCTTTCAATTTTATATTGTTCTTATTGCCTGTTGTCTACTTACTGTAATCGATAGACAAACTTACAAAGATGTTCACAAAAAGGACTTATTGTGTGTTACAACTGTTTACAGGGTTGTTACATCTTCCGCTTCCTATGTTACAAAAACTATCGTTCAGGTAACATTTTCTCCTTTTCTCCACTTTTCACCTCTCCCAGGACGTTTCAGAAGCACCCAGGTAAGAAGGTTTCAACCCTCCCATATCAATCTGGATTTTCTGCAGCACAATACCGGGATCAAGCGGGCGGAAACGCAAAGTGTAATTTCCGGAAGCCTCCACGTGATGTAGAGTTATTGTATGGTTAATATTGTTCGCCTGCCACTTTTCCATCTTCCTGATATCGTATTCTCCGTTTATATTCACTACCTGCTCCTCCCCTCCCAGCGAGACAGCGTACCGCAATCCTTTGTTGGCATTGAAGTTAAGAGTAGGAGAAACCAACACCTCTATTTTCACCTCACCCGGTGTTTCAATTACCAGATCATATTCCAGAACCATCTCTCTATCGGGCAATCGGGTAACGGGTGAAGTGGTGATACCGGAAAGCGTTTTCCCCAGGTCAGGAATGATGATCCAATGAGTATTACTCCCATCTGTTCTCCGGGAGGTATGTTCTGCCTCTATAGAGATATACCCCTCTTTCTCCCTGAAAAGAGCAGGTAACGGTGCCATCCGATTTTGTGGCACATACTTCACCTGGGGCATCACATTGGACTCCGGCTGTTGCCAGTAGGTATAACCGATATGAGTCTGATCCATCATGTGCTTCCATTTTCTCCCGGCAATCTCTGTATGGTAATGAAGGGTGATCAGGGAATCACGCTCAAAACACTCTTTTACTTTATCGGCCCACCCGTTAGCCCGGAGATCATTTTTCTCTGCCAGATCGTGGTTCATAGCCACTGCATAATACATTTCATACAAATTAGCACAGGCTACAATAGGGAAAAGTACCAGCTGGTCATAAGCATCCTTTAGCGAATCAGACATCAGGTAATCCAGCTTATAAGCATCCAGCAAAAGCTGTTGATACTCGTTCTTTACCTGTTCAAACCCATGATAGTTATGCAGGCTATAGGTATTCTGATCTAGAAGCTCAGGAGTCACCCGTCGGTTGTACCTGGTATAAAGGTTGATCAGCCGGGCAGCTTCTTTGGCATAGGGTTCCCCAAACTGACGGGTACAGAACTCCCTGGTATGTTCCAGTAAGTTATTCTCATTAAAACGATCCGGGTTCCAGGCCATATCCAGAAAGAAGTGGATAGGATACTCCATCGGTTTCAAGTCACCGACATTGACGATCCATAACTCCTTCACTCCATACCGGTACGTAAGGTTCATCTGTTCCCAGATTTTCTGTACAGGAGTCACATTGAGCCATTTATAGTTACGCGGTCCTCCGACATAATCAAAATGATAATACATACCATATCCTCCTTTACGGGGTTTGGCATCCGGATCAGGCAATTTCCGCACATTGCCCCAGTTATCGTCGCACAGCAACAAAGTAACATCATCAGGTACCCGCATCCCTTTATAATAATAATCCTGTACCTCTTTATAAAGTGCCCAGAGCTGGGGCGTTGCAGAAGCCTTTTTACCGGTTACCTGCTGAATAATAGTACGTTGCTCCTTTACAATGTTCTCTAATAAAGAGATATTAGTATCCTCGCTCATAGCTTCGTCACCATCTCCCCGTATACCGATGGTAACCACACTCTCCTAATCTTTCAGACGCTCTGTTCCACCTCTCCAGAATTCATCCAATACGGCACGGTTGACCGCATAATCCCACGCTCCGCTGCCGTAACGACTCCACTCTTTGTGGGCACGGCCCATCGGTTCGTGGTGGGAAGTACCGATCACAATTTCCATTTCATCCGCCAGCACACCGTTGCGGGGATCATCATCATAAAAAGCACTGTTCCACATGGCAGGCCACAGATAATTCCCTTTCAGGCGCAGGATAAGTTCAAATACCTTTTCATAGAACTGACTATTAAACCCGCCAAAGGTAGAAGTTGCCCAGCCTCCTAAAGAGGGCCATTTATCGTTGAGAAAGATACCCCGGTATTTTACAGCAGGTTCACCGTCGGTATAGACTCCCCTCTTAAAAAAGAGAGACCCACTTTTCCGGACGGGAACATCCGCCCAGTAATACCAGGGAGAGACCCCGATAGCATCCGAAAGTTCATAGATATCGTAGATCGTTCCCCGTTTATCGCTTCCGGCGATCACCACCGCCTCCTGCACTCCGGGAAAAGAATCCTCTACCTGTTGGATCAGGTATTTCTCCCACTTTCCGGTTAACTCCTTCCCCTCTATTTTTTTCTCCTTTACCAGCTGGTCAATCCACCGGCTTTTACCCAATGTTCCTATTATAAGAATGGGAGAATCGTTTCCGGGAACAGCAGAAAGAAGTTCAGGCCGCACACCGGTAACCCGGTTAAAGTCCTCTCGGAGGGCAGCAGCCGCTAACTTTATCCCCACTTCGTCTGTCTCATCTACCAGTAACGGAATAACCCTGCTGTCTCCTGCCAGCCGGACAGTACCGGGAGAAGATTGATTGATAACCATCTGTGCACCCACAGGAAAAGAAAAGACCAGAGTCAGCAAACTACATACGATACAGCTACAGAGTTTCATATCAATATTCATAAAGTTTAATATACTGCATTCCCCAGGTTCCGGCCGGGATCCTTAAATGATGTCCCTGGTGATTCTGATCACCGTTCAACCGTTGTATAGGAACAATCTTTCCCGTTTCCACCTTCACTTTATCAATATAACCGATCCCGGCATATTTGTTATTCCTTGTACTTTCAAAAGTGAGTACTACTCCTGTTCCTCCTACCAGGTATTCAGTAGGAGATAATTCCATAATAACGGCGCCTGTTGCAGGCCATTCACTACCGTCTTTCGCCTGCGGATTCCATCCCAGCCTATGATCGTGCCGGCAGATAAAACGGAAACCGTTCTTCTCCAGAACCCGCTCAGTCTCTCCTTCTTCAAAAAGCAACCCGTTGGTTAATCCTTTATCCTGCTTTCCTCCAGCAAAGGAAGGAGTTGCCTCAGTACGGTATAACTTTGTGTAAGCGGATTATTCTCCGGATCATACGAATCCTCTATGGAGAAAGGGCTGAAGCCTATAGCATCGTGTTCGCCAAAAGCATAGAACACCCGGGCGGCATTTGCATCTTCCAGTTTTATTTCAGGGATAAAAAGCGGATTTCCGCTGATATGGTATTGAGCTGCCCATCCGGCAAATCCCGGATCATAAATATCAGGCGCTATAAAGTCAATGGCAGGAGCCGATGCTCGCCATACATTGATCAGATGTGCCAACGGCCCGGCCGATGGATAGGCCCCCGGTCTTCTTCCCCGGCTGTTCAGGGCCGCATTCAGGTACATCGGCAGAACATACGCCTCTTTGCCGGCAGCCGCAAGCTGCTGGATAAAAACCCCGTAGCTCCAGGCCATAAATATCTCGTCAGTCTCCGGACCCTCTCCAAACAGATCGGTCCAGGTTCCTTGTGTTTTACTTCCATTAGCCTCCCACCGCTGCTTAAGCACAGGGTGAAGAGAGTTTTCATTTTTTTCAGATAATCGGTAAGTTGTACAGGCACCGGTGCCTGGAAACGTTTATTGGCCTCTTTACTGTGATCCCTGGCATCTTCCAACATACCGATCTCGTTTTCTACCTGAACCATGATGACAGTATTGTCCTCTTTATCAGTCTCTGCAAGATGTTTTATAAACTAAGAAAAAGCACGCATATCAGCCTTCAGTACCTGATCAGAAAAGGCACTCATTATTTCCAGCGGTTTACCTTCCCGGGTATAAGCACGGGGAAACCGTTTACTATCTTCTTTAGCCCACAGGGGAGCATAACAGGACATACTGTTCTTCCATACCCCAAACCACAGGAAGACCAGTTTCAGATCATTCTGGCGAGCCAAACGGATAGCTCCGTCTATAAGAGTAAAATCAAATTTACCTTCTCTGGGTTCTATCAGTTCCCAGTAAGCCGGGATCAGTACAGTATTAAGCCCCATCCTACGGAGTTTGGGAAAATCTTTTTCAAGCCGGTCGAGCGAAGCAGCGGTAGAATTCCCCGATTCACCCCCCAATATCAGGAAAGGCTCTCCCTGAACAATCAGTTGGGTAGCGGTTTCCTGTTTGACTAAATGCGGGATCTCATCCGTATAAACCAGTAAAAAAGAGAGAAAAAAGAAAAGAAAAGTAGTTAAAGTTCGCATGTTATTCGTTTGTTTTATTTTAAGGAAAGCAGGCAGGTAGTACTCAGGTACTACCTACTGCTGTGTAGTTACATGATACTTTTAATTAATATTGAAGTTCTCCGGTAAAGTACTCACTTACATCCCTGCCGGCAAGTCCGTCAGCAAAGCCTTTGTAAGCATGTTTGCGTTCATAGTTCTTATCCCACAAATTAGGAGCATCATCCGGGAGCCAATATTTATGCTCTTTGGCATTATCGGATATCCCCCATACGGTGATACCGTAACGCTGTGACTCAGGAATATACTGGTGATACATATCCGCTACATACTGGTACATCTCAGCCTGCTCTGCCAGTTGTTCGGTAGTAGGCGAAGCAGTCCCCACCTGTACATCCAGTTCGGAAACCTTGATCAGCTTACCGGTAGCAGCCAGTTTCTGGAACATCTGGGCAATATTATCTTTACTGGTATCTATAGAGATATGCATCTGAGTACCGATACCATCCACCTGTGCACCCTGGCTTTCAATATATTGTACATATTGGATCAACCCCTCACATTTATTCAGATTATATTCCAGGTTGTAATCATTGATAAAGAGGATATCACCCGGATTACCATACCGACGGGCCAGGTTAAAGGCGGTTACGGCATAATCTTTGCTAAGGTAATCCTGCCAGTAGAATTCATCACTTCCAAGTACCTGTCCCTTTCCGGTTTTCAATTCATACGGTCTGCCGTCGTCCATGGGTTTATTAACTACGTCCTATACTCTTACCTCATCTCTGAAATGAGTTACCATATCATATATCCACTCCTGCAATGCTTCACCAATGATCTCGGCTTTTTCCTCATCCGTTTTTAATATCATGATCGGTTCATACACTTCTTCTTCCTCTATTTCATACACAAATACATTATCAATATAATAAGTATTTGCCATGGCACCTAAATCAAAATTAAAGCCATCTTCACCACCTTCTGCTATTATATCC
>JAJPZL010000206.1 GCA_021204375.1 Bacteroides sp. | reverse complement strand
CCATATTATATTTACTTACAAACGAAACCTCCTCCCCTTTACCGGCATCAAACTTAAAACGCAACTCTTTTTCTTCGCCCGGATCCAGTTCAAAATGGCGGTCGTCCCCTACCCGCTTCCCATTTACATACATCGTTACTTTCCCTGTATCGGTCAGGGTCCCTGTATTGGTTACCGAAAGCAGAGCGGTCTTAGTATTAGAAACCGGATCCTCATACAAATTCAGGACCTGTAATTTAAAATCTGCCTGGAAACTCATCGGATAATCCAGAGAGCCCACCAGACCTTTCGTAGCATCCGGATAGTGCAGGCTATCTTTGATCCGGTTATTGGCTTCATACAACGGACTGGTCTCGCCCACCATAATTTTAAATTCACCCGGTTCAACCACCCGGCCCATACGGTCATTCAGTAAAGAGAGCTGGTAAGGGGTCAGTGTAAAAGTCACGGTTTTAGTTTCGCCCGGCTGCAAATGGATCCGTTCGAAATCTTTCAACTCCACCACCCGGGTCTTCACACTCGCATACATATCCGTACTATACAACTGTACTACTTCATCCCCGGCTCTTGCACCAGTATTCTTCACACCGGCCGACACCTGGATATTTCCGTTGGGTTGCAGCCCGATCTCCAGGTTGGAATATTCAAACGAGGTATAGCTAAGTCCGTATCCGAAAGAGTAGAGCGGATAGTATTCCATATCCGAATATTCATACCTTCTGCCCGATGTTTTAAAGCTATAGTACAAAGGCACCTGGCCTACATGTTGCGGGAAGGTCATAGGCAGACGACCCGCCGGATTGTGATCTCCGAACAATACATCCGCCGTAGCATATCCCCCCTCCTGGCCGGGAAGCCAGTTTACCAGGATATCCTGGCAATGTTCTGCCGCATAACTCAGGTTGAACGGACGTCCTGCCTGCAAAACCAGGATAACCGGTTTTCCGGTGGCACAAACAGCCTCCAGCAATTTTTGCTGGTCACCCGGCAGCATAAGAGTCGCCAGGTCGTGATTTTCGCCCGATGTTTTCTTCACATCGGTCTGCCCCTCGCTGCTGGTACAATCGCCCAACACCAAAACCGTTACTTCGGCCTGCTTCGCTGCTTTTACCGCTTTATCTATCCGGGTATTTTCCCGATAAAAAAAGTCATATCCCTTTTCGTAAACCACTTTAGTGGCCGGACTTACTGCCGCTTTCACACCGGTAAGTACCGACTTCAGCTGACCGGGAAGTGTTTTTCCCGTATAATCCCCCGGTTGCAGATCGTCTGCACCGGGCCCGATCACTGCAATGGATCTCAGCGTTTTAGACAACGGAAGGATAGTATCTTTATTCTCCAGCAAGACGATGGATTCCTGCGTAGCCCGCTGGGTAACGGCCCGGTGAGGCTCGCTGTTCCACCCTTCATACAGTTTGTTCCAGTCGAGCGACTGCGAAGGGTTATCTTCAAACAACCCCTTTCTGAACATAACACGCAACAGCGTACGGCAGGTAAAATCGATATCTTCCCTACCAATACCTCCGTTAACAGCCGCTTCGATCACCCCTTTATCGTTATAGGTATCTCCGCAATTTGTCGTAATACCGGCAGCCAGGCTCTGGCGGGCAGCTTCCACTTTATCCATAGCCGTATAGTGCTTTCTGGATGTCAGGTTGCCGATCGCTCCACAATCACTTACGATATACCCGTCAAATCCCTACTCATCACGCAGGATACTTTTCAAAAGTTCCGTACTTTTGGCAACGGGTATCCCCAGGTAATCCGAATAGGCCATCATAATCGATTCATACTTATGCCTGCGGAAGATCTCCCGGAAAGGTACCAGGTGAATCTCGCGCCATTCCCGTTCGGATAGCCCGATATCGTGCGAGTCGCGTCCCCCCCAGCGGAGCACCGTGCTCGCCAAAATGCTTCGGGGTGGTCATCAGCTCTTTGTCCTGATATCCCTTTACCCAGGCATCTCCTATTTCAGTCACCAGTACAGGATCTTCCCCGTAAGTCTCTTCGCAACGCCCCCAGCGTGGATCCTGAGCCACATCCAGTACAGGCGACCAGGCCTGGGTGGCGTGGACACTGACCGTTTCCTCCCCGATCACTCCCGCTACCTCTTCCACCAGTTTCCGGTTCCAGGTAGCTCCCAACCCAATCGATTGCGGAAAAACCGTAGCTCCGGTTCCATACGAGAATCCATGGATAGCTTCCACTTTTTTAATATCAGGTATACCTAAGTGAGGTATTCCGGGGATACCCCAACCCTCCCGCAGAAGTTCCATCTTCTCGGCAGTGGTCATAGCCGCCAGGAGCAGGTCGATCCGCTCTTCCACCGGACGGTTTACATTCATCCAGGGCATCTCTTTAGCCGCCTGGCTCGTGTTAGTCTCCCTGGACCAATCATACGCTATCCTTATTTCATGAATGATGACCGGCGTATGGACCACCTTACCGGCCAACTGTACCCGAAGATGTGCCCCGTACTTAGGTTGAAAAGATAAGGTAAATGTTTGATCGCCACTTACCGTATAAGGTACCGGATCGCCCAGGTTCATCGGGTCGTAGGTTACATAGAGCCGGATCAGTTCCCGGATATTTTCCGCACTGAACCCTTTTCCCCGGATATGCACTGCGTTCAAATCGCCCGGGTTCTGTAACACATACATCAGGTGTTGCTGGGTATCCAGCTCTTTGGCAGTGAGCTGCCAACCTGTTTCAGGATCCTTATCAACGGTGGCCGATGCTTTATCGGGGTGAAGAGAAGCGGTAACCGATGTAAAGTCCTGCGCGCAGAGGCAGCAGGTAGATCCGAACGGGCATCCTAGAAAAAGGAAACAGATTCTCAATTTATTTATGTGTATTGATTTTAAATAAAGATATATAGTTTGAATAGATATCTTTCGGTTCATACGGATGATGAATGCAAATAAACGATCAACCGGTTAACAGGCCCTTTAATAATCCCTTAATTTAAAAAAGATTTGCCGGTAATCCGGGAATTAAGGCATAATTAAACCCCTTATTAATCCGATTCTTTTTATTTGTACCCGATTCAACCCAACGAACCCTTATACATATTTAAAAGAACTATGAGGCCCATTTATTCTTTTTGCATCGTTTTACAGATCCTCTTTTTCATCCCGGTACCCGGGAACACCTAGGAACTCTTCAGAGACCCTGCCGCTGCGCAACACGACCGGATCACAGACCTGCTCTCCCGCCTCACCGTTGAAGAGAAGATCAGTCTGCTGCGGGCCACCTCTCCCGGTATTCCACGCCTGGAGATCGATAAATACTACCACGGCAACGAAGCACTCCACGGCGTGGTACGCCCCGGTCGCTTTACGGTTTTCCCGCAGGCTATTGGCCTGACCGGTATGTGGAACCCGGAACTGCACCAACAGGTAGCATCCGCCATCTCCGATGAAGCCCGGGCCCGGTGGAACGAACTGGAACAGGGCAGGCTGCAAACCTACCGTTTTACCGACCTGCTCACTTTCTGGTCTCCTACCGTCAATATGGCCCGCGATCCGCGTTGGGGACGAACCCCGGAAACCTACGGGGAAGACCCCTTCCTGAGCGGAGTGCTGGGAACCGCTTTTGTCAAAGGGCTACAGGGTGAAGACAAACGTTACCTTAAAATTGTGGCCACCCCTAAACACTTTGCCGCCAACAACGAAGAGCACAACCGCTTTGTCTGCAACCCGCAGATCTCTGAAAGATAACTACGCGAATACTATTTCCCCGCTTTTGAAATGTGCGTCAGGGAGGGAAAAGCCGCCTCCATCATGTCCGCCTACAATGCCCTGAACGATGTACCCTGCACGGCCAACCCCTGGTTACTAACCAAAGTACTCCGGGAAGATTGGGGATTCAACGGATATGTAGTCTCCGACTGTGGCGGACCCGGCCTGCTGGTATCGGCCATGAACTATGTAAAAACTAAAGAAACAGCTGCCACCCTTTCCATTAAGGCAGGGCTCGACCTGGAATGTGGCGACGATGTATATATCGAGCCCCTCCTGAACGCCTACAACCAATATATGGTGTCACAAGCAGATATTGATTCGGCTACCTACCGGGTGATCCGGGTAAGGATGCACCTGGGACTATTCGACGATCCATCTTTAAACCCTTACAGCAAGATCCCCGTAAGCGTGATCGGCTCGGAGAAACACAAGGAACTGGCTTTGGAAGCGGCCCGGCAGAGCATCGTACTCCTGAAGAACGAGAAGAACACCCTGCCCATCGATCCCCGAAAGGTGAGGTCCATTACTATTGTGGGAATCAACGCAGCCAACTCCGAATTCGGCGATTACAGCGGCGCCCCGGTGAATGAACCGGTATCCGTACTACAAGGCCTGCGCAACCGGGCTGGCGACCGGATAAAAATTGTACATGCACCCTGGAAATCGGCCAAAGATGGTATGGAGCTGATCCAGGGGGATAACTTCCCAGAAGGCTTGAAAGCCGAATATTTTGATAACATGGAACTGCAAGAGACACCCAAAGTGCGCCGGGAAGAGTGGATCAATTTTGAGCCCGCCAACCAGGCACCCGATCCCTTCCTGCCCGCCTCTCCCCTCTCCGTTCGCTGGACGGGTAAACTCCGTCCTACAGTCACCGAAACCTACACCTTTAACTTCAGCTTTGACGACGGTTGCCGCTTCCGCCTGGATGATACACTACTGATCGATAAGTGGCACAGCGGAGGTATCTCCATCGATACCGTATCCGTATACTTAGAAGCCGGGAAGGAGTATGACCTGAAAGCCGAATATTACGACGACCGCAATTATACACTCGCCCGTTTGCAATGGAGGGTACCCGAAGTAGCTAAAAAAGAACGCATCGATCTCTATGGAGAAGCCGGAAAAGCGGCCCGGGAGTGCGATATGGTCATTGCCGTACTGGGTATCAATAAAACCATTGAACGGGAGGGAAAGGACCGGAACGATATCTTCCTTCCGGAAGACCAGCAGGAATTTATCGAAGAGATCTATAAGATCAATCCGAATACCGTCGTCGTAATAGTAGCAGGAAGTTCCCTGGCCCTTAACTGGATGTACGAAAATATTCCTGCCATTGTCAGCGCCTGGTACCCGGGGGAACAAGGAGGCCGGGCCGTTGCCGAAGTACTCTTTGGAGATTACAATCCCGCCGGCAGATTGCCGCTAACCTATTACAACTCCCTCGATGAACTTCCTCCCTTCGACGATTACGACATCACCCGGGGCCGTACCTACCAGTATTTCACCGGAACACCCTTATATCCCTTCGGATACGGTTTAAGCTATATCACTTTTCAGTATAGCAAACCGGAGGTAAAAGATCTTGGGGAAGAAATAATGGTATCGTTCCATGTAAAGAACACCGGAAAGTACGATGGGGATGAAGTTTCGCAGGTATATGTAAAGCTCCCCGATGTAGGGGTGATAACCCCGGCAAAAGAGCTGAAAGGCTTTCAGCGGAGTTCTATCCGCAAGGGAGAGAACAAGCTTGTAGAGATCCCGGTCAAAAAAGAGCTGTTAAGGTACTGGAATGAGGAGTCTGGTCGTTTTATTACGCCGGAAGGAACCTATACGATCATGATCGGGAGCTCTTCCAGCGATATTAAACTGAGCCAAACCTTTTCACTGCGCCGGTAAATGAAGGAGGGGGGAACTACTTTATTTATGGCTGCCCGAATCCTAAAAAGAAATAAACAGGGATCAGTATAAACCAGATCATAATTATATGTGCATACATAATGGAGATGGTCTGTAAACGGGGAATCCATTTGCTGTTAGTTATTCCCATAGACTGGAACATGCTCCAGAAGCCATGGGATATGTGGAAATACAAAGCCAGAATCCATACAATATACAGACTGACATACCACCCATTTGAAAACAAGGTTTTTATAAGGTCATAAGGATTATCTCCCTCGTTGCCCATCCAATGCTGCAACTACATCTTCGCCCAGAAATGGCCCAGATGAATGACCAGCAGTCCTAACACGATAAGCCCTAATGCAAACATATTTTTAGAGACCCATGACACCTTTTTACTCTTCCCTTCTACCGCATACCCCTGCGGACGGGCTTTCCGGTTTTGCAGGGTAAGGATGATACCCATAACAATATGAACCATAAAACCGAGTGCCAGAACCGGGACCATGACCTGAATGAGCAGGTTCTCATCCATAAATCCACAGGCCGCTTCGTAGGCTTCCCGTGAAATTAATGAGGTAAGATTGATGACTAAATGAAGGGTTAGAAAAAGTATGAGCAACATTCCGCTTATACTCATCACTATTTTTCTTCCTATGGATGATGTTTTCATTCATTCGTAATTTTATTGTTGTTTGTAAGATGGATCATCTGGCTTTTTTACTATACAGCATCCTAACCAACCCCGATATTTTCAGCACGATTGCTCCATAAAAAAGAGTTTTATGAAGTGCAGGTATCGGAAAAATATTTTTAAAAAGCAGCGAAAGCAGTATCATTGCAACACCTGACAGAATCAAATAAAGCCATAGACCCGGTTTAAATCCTTTTTCCTGGAAAACGAATATCAGGAAAATGGATTTAAATGATATGGCAATGCCAAACAATATTCTGAAGTAAAAAAGTGGCGCATCTATCCACCTGACTATAAAGGCAATAAGCAATATGCCTAATCCTGTGAATAAATAAATCTTTCTATTTATTCTCATCACTGATTTCTGTTAATTTCACATGTTGCGGTTCCAACCTCCTATTTTATTATACGAACTTGTCAGCATCATTAGATGACGGGATTATTTCCTCTACAAATTTCCGTAACAACTCTAAATCTGATTGATTGGGCCGACCTCTGTGTAATACTTTGAATTGTCCCCTGCAATGAAACTCTCTTTTGTCGACCGTAATGTTTTGTTTTTCCAGCAGGCCCCTGACCTGTGCATACGAGGAAGGCAATATCGCTGTAGAACTGAAACAAACCACTTTTTTGACCTTACTGCTATCTATAGAGGCGATATATGCTTTTACTTTATCGTCGATGCCTGCCATATATACCGCACTACCCAAAAAAAAGAATGTCTGTATCTTCTGTCAGGGGCACCGCTATGGTTTCTGCTTTCACTCCGGTTACATCTGAAACCACCGCAGCCATTTTCTCCATATGGCCTGTTTTTGAAAAATATCTGATAGCTATTTTCATCGTATTCAATTTATATCCTGTTCAACATCGTTTTTACCTGATCTTCATACTCGAACAGCGTACAACCACCCGTATGTTCGCCACCGATCAGTCCGGATGCCCGGAGTTTAGCGAAAAAAGGCGATTTGAGCGTTTCTTTCAGCCCTTTTTGTGCCACATTGCTATCCGAATAAGGAGAGAAGGGACAGGCTTCCGCTCTACCATCCGGTCCAATATGGAAAAACCCGCGTCCGGCTGCCAGACATCCGCCCAGTGCTTTTTCGTCGCCCGGAAAGAAGAGGAAAATCACGTCGGCAAATTCATTCCGCAGTTTTTCCAGATTGACTTCCATTTTGGCAATCCCGGTTTCATCCAGGGCCAGATGTTCCGTACCCGCTTCGGAAGGCACGTATTCAATAAAGAAAATAATTTGGCAACCGAGGTCTTTCAGTAGCGTGATATAGGAAGAAGAAGTGGTAGTCACCAGATTTTCGGTAGATACAGTAATAGACGCACCATAAAACAATCTTCTCTTTTTCAGGTGTTCCATAGCATGTATCACTTTATTGAACACTCCCTGTCCACGCCTGTCGTCTGTACGCTCTTTACCTCCTTCGAGACTTATGATCGGAATCAGATTCAGATTTTCTGCAAAAAAAATCAAGATAGGAATTGGTGATCACAGTGCCGTTTGTAAAAATCGGGAAGATCATTTCTCTGACCTCGGATGCGGCTTTCAATATGTCTTTTCTCAGCAAGGGTTCACCGCCCGCCAGAAGATTGAAGTTTATTCCCATCTCTGCCGCGTCGAGAAATATCTGTTTCCATTGTTCTGCCGTCAGTTCTTCTTTTTGCTCCTGAGCTGCTGTTCCACAGATGTTGTTGGCATGGACATAACATCCCTTGCAGGAGAGGTTACAATCGGTAGCAATGCTTGAGATAAGGAAGGGAGGAATGTGCAGATTTTCTTTCTCTTTGTAAGCAGTCCTGTTTTTCTCCGACCGGCTGAAAACTTTCTGCATCCTGAATATAAATAAGGCTTCTTTCGGATTACTGAGTGCTGATTTGTAAGCATTGGACATCAGATTCCTTATCCCATTATTCAGGTAAGATTCTAATGGTGCTATGGTGCTTGATTCATTTTTCATACCGATATATTTTTAATGGATTATATAGTTGAATATCCGACCGGATGATTCAGCAATACATATGGATTGTCTTTTAATTTC
>JAJPZL010000491.1 GCA_021204375.1 Bacteroides sp. | reverse complement strand
TAAACTAACGGATGCTTTTTTGGTAGAAAGTAGATACTGTCCTATAGAAAGATGCGGTTGTCTTATAACTCACCGGACAGGAGTGGGTATCCGTATAATAGATCCTTGTTATAGGGGATAAATATTCAGAATTCATGGATTTTAGTTCAAACAGGAATTCCGGGAGAATTAAAAAATGTTTTTTGGCTTTGTTTGTAGCTCATTTTTTTTAACTTGCCAGTCACTAATACCTGTATTTACTAAAAAATAAAAGTTTGATGCCATGAAAGAATTGAAAATGTTTATCGACGGTAAGTTTGTCGAAAATAGTTCAGGTAAGTTTATTAATGTATTAAATCCTTCTACCGAGGAGGTGATCTCACTCATGCCGGACGGTACGGTTGAAGATGCAAGAACAGCCATTGATGCAGCGGAAAGAGTGCAGGATAGTTGGGAAAGAGTTCCCCCTGTGCAAAGAGCCTCCTATCTGATCAAAATTGCTGAGGGTATCCGTAAACGCGAAAAAGAACTCACAGATATTATTGTACGGGAAGAGGGTAAAACCCAGGGACTGGCGAATGTAGAGATACTCTTTACGGCCGATTATCTGGAGTATATGGCCGGATGGGCTCGCCGTTACGAAGGAGAGATCATTCCCAGCGACCGTCCCAAAGAAACCATTATGTTGTTCAAGAAGGCGATCGGTGTTACCACGGGTATTTTGCCCTGGAATTTCCCCTTTTTCCTGATTGCCCGTAAGGCTGCTCCGGCACTGGTAACAGGAAATACGATTGTGGTAAAACCAAGCCAGCTGACTCCTGAAAATGCGTATGTATTTGCACAGATCGTCGAAGAAGTCGGTTTGCCTGCCGGTGTATTTAACCTGGTATACGGCAGAGGCTCGGTAATCGGGCAGGAACTGGCTGCTAATCCGAAAGTGGGTATGGTCAGTCTTACGGGAAGTGTCTCGGCCGGACAGCAGACCATGGCCGCGGCAGCTCCTAACCTGACAAAGGTTTCACTGGAACTTGGCGGTAAAGCTCCAGCTATTGTATTAGCCGATGCGGATCTGGATCTGGCCGTAAAATCTATTATTGCCTCCCGGGTGATCAATACCGGACAGGTTTGTAACTGTGCCGAAAGGGTGTATGTGGATAAGAAAGTAAAGGCCGCTTTTATGGAGAAACTGGTTGCCGGTATGAAAGCAGTTAAGGCGGGTAACCCCAGTGAGATCGCTGATCTGGATATGGGGCCGCTGGTGGATGCCGGTGCGGTGAAATCGATGCAGGAGAAGGTGGCTAAAGCGGTGGAACAGGGTGCTAAAGTGCTGTGTGGTGGTAACCGCATTGGGGATAAAGGCTATTTCTTTGAGGCTACCGTATTGGATAATGTAACCCAGAAGATGGATATTATCCAGGAGGAGACCTTCGGACCGATTCTTCCGGTAGTTGAGTATACCGATTTGAATGAGGCGATTGCCTGGGCCAATGATTGTGAGTATGGGCTTACCTCCTCCATTTATACCCAGAACTTAGATAATGCGTTCAAATTAATGCGTTCGCTGAAGTTTGGCGAAACGTATGTGAACCGTGAGAACTTTGAGGCAATGCAGGGCTTCCATGCCGGATGGCGTAAATCGGGTATTGGCGGTGCTGATGGTAAACACGGTCTGGAAGAGTATTTACAGACGCATGTGGTTTATCTGGAGACTCAAAACTAACGAGATGGATAAGTGCGGAACCGGCCCGGTGGGGAGAGTCAGCGCTTTTTCCATCCGATCACTATACAAAACCTTTGTTGAATGAAGATAGGACTATTTATTCCCTGTTATGTCAATGCTATCTATCCGAAAGTAGGTGTGGCTACCTATAAATTACTGACTCATCTGGGGGTGGAGGTGGATTATCCGTTGGAACAAACGTGTTGCGGACAGCCTATGGCCAATGCGGGGTTTGAGAAGAAGGCTTTGCCGCTGGCCCGCTCTTTTGAAGAGCTTTTCGGGAAGTATAATTATATCGTGGCTCCTTCGGCCAGCTGTGTCTCTTTTGTAAAGTATAACTATCCCCGTATGCTGGAGGGTGAAGAACATCTTTGCCGGACCAGTGAAAAGATATACGATATCTGTGAGTTTATTCACGATATTCTGAAGCCAGCCTCTTTACCGGGTGTTTTTCCTCATAAGGTGAGTATTCATAACAGTTGCCACGGCGTACGGGAACTGAAACTCTCGTCGGCCAGTGAACTGAATATCCCCCGTTACTCCAAGATCAAAAGTTTATTGGGTATGGTGCAGGGAGTAGAGGTGATGGAACCGGAAAAAGTGGATGAGTGCTGTGGCTTTGGCGGTATGTTCTCTGTGGAGGAGCCGGAGGTATCGGTCTGTATGGGAGAGGATAAGGTAAAGAACCACCTGGCTACCGGTGCCCGGTATATTACGGGTGCGGATAGTTCCTGCCTGATGCATATGCAGGGAGTGGCAGAGCGGAATAAATATCCGGTACGTTTTATTCATATCGTTCAAATTTTATCTGCCGGCCTATGAGTACGAAACATGCAAAAGCGGCAGCCCGCTTTATTTCCGATAAAGCACAATGTAACTGGCACAACCAGACCCTCTGGTTTGTGCGTCAGAAACGGGATAACCTGGTGATGCATCTTCCCGAATGGGAGGAGTTGCGCAGGTTGGCCCATGAGATAAAGATGCATACGGTCAGCCGGTTGGATGAGTATCTGGCAGAATTTGCGGATAAGGCGGAGGCAAACGGGGTGATCGTGCATTGGGCTAAAGATGCGAAAGAGCATAACGAAATTGTATATGATATCCTGAAACGTCACCAGGTGCGTAAACTCGTAAAGAGTAAGTCGATGCTTACGGAAGAGTGCCATTTAAATCCCTATCTGGAGAGCCGGGGGATTGAGGTGGTGGAGAGTGACCTGGGTGAGCGTATCCTGCAATTGATGGGAGAGGCCCCCAGTCATATTGTAATGCCGGCTATCCATTTGAAACGGCAGGAGGTAGGAAAACTCTTTGAGGAGAAAATGCAGACGGAAAAAGACAACAGTGATCCTACCTACCTGACCCATACGGCACGTCGTTTTTTACGCAACGAGTTCCTGACGGCGGATGCCGCCATGACGGGAGCTAATTTCGGAGTGGCTGAAACAGGAGAGGTCGTGGTTTGTACCAACGAGGGAAATGCGGATATGGGTACTTCACTGGCTCCGGTACATATTGTATCCATGGGATTGGAGAAGATCGTGCCTACGCGTAAATCGCTCTCTGTATTTACCCGGCTTCTGGCACGTTCGGCTACCGGACAGCCTGTTACTACCTATACCTCTCATTACCGCACCCCCCGTGCGGGCACTGAGATGCATCTGGTGCTTGTGGATAACGGGCGGAGTGATATTCTGGGCAACCGGGATCATCATCAACTTCTGAAGTGTATCCGGTGCGGTGCCTGTATGAATACCTGTCCGGTCTATCGTCGTAGCGGAGGCTACTCTTATACCTATTTTATTCCCGGTCCTATCGGGGTGAATCTGGGAATGACCAAAGACCCGGTTACCTATTCGGAGAATGTTTCGGCCTGTTCCCTCTGTTACTCCTGTAACAATGTCTGCCCGGCTAAAGTAGACCTGGCTGATCAGATCTATCGCTGGCGGCAGGATCTGGATAGGTATGGAAAAGCTGATCCGGTAAAGAAACAGATGTCTGTGGGGCTTAAATACCTTTTTGGCCGGCCTGCTTTGTACAATACGGCTTTGAAGTTTGCCACACTGGTGAATGGGATGCCCCGTTTTGTAAAATATAACGGTTTAAATGGTTGGGGAAAAGGGCGGGAACTGCCCCGGTTTGCCGGTGAATCGTTTACTGAGTTGTGGAAAAAAGGAAAAGTAACGGGTAAAAAAGAGCGGTGATGAGTGCACGAAAAGAGATCATAGAGAAACTGCGTAAACAGCAGAGAACACGGTATGAGATGCCGGCTATAGCGTTGGAACAGATTACTTATCCGGATCTGGTCACTCAGTTCATAGAGGTTGTTAAGCTGGTGGGTGGCTGTGCTGTGGAGTTAAAAGAAGGGGAAGATGTGAATAGGGTGGTTGCTTCCCTCTATCCGGATGCGGAAGTGATCGCTTCTGCTCTTCCGGATATCCGGATGGCTACCCTGAACCCGGATAAAGTAGAAGATCCCCATCAGCTGGATAACCTGGATCTGGCTGTGATTGAAGGGGAGATAGGGATAGCCGAGAATGGAGCAGTCTGGATCCCTCAGCAGATGCGCCATAAAGTGATCTGTTTTATAGCCGAATACCTGGTTATTTTGCTGGATAAAAAGAGATTGGTAGCTACCATGCACGATGCTTACAGGGAACTGGAAAATAAAGAGTATGGGTTTGGGGTCTTTATTTCAGGACCCTCGAAAACGGCTGATATTGAACAAGCTCTTGTAGTAGGTGCTCACGGTGCCCGGGGAGTAACGGTTCTGCTGAAGTAGGAGTTGTTTTAGAATAAGCGGTAGAGCGGTGCGGCAGGATAGATTCTGCCATACCGCTCTTTCCTTTAAACTTTTCTCCCTCTTTCCGTGTTAAATTGAATCATTTAAAAACAGTTTCAGTATGCAGTGGCAGGGAAGAAGAGGGAGTAGCAATGTGGAGGATCGCCGGGGGCAGGGAGGCATGTCCGGTAATATGGGGTGTGGCCTTGGAGGCGGTATCGGTACCTTGATCGTAGTAGTGATATTTTTATTGATGGGAGGGAATCCTTTACAGTTGTTAGGATTACTGGAAAGTGATAATCCCACGGGCAGTTCCGGATATACCCAGGCCTATGTTCCTACGGCAGAGAGTGATTCCCTGGCCCGGTTGGTTTCAGTGGTACTGGCTGATACGGAGGATGTATGGACGGAGCTCTTTCAGCAGATGGGAAAGACCTATCGAAAGCCGACACTGGTACTTTTTAACGGCTATACTACTTCTGCCTGTGGTACTATCCAGAGTGCTACCGGTCCTTTCTATTGTTCGGAGGATGAGAAGATCTATGTGGATCTCTCTTTTTTCCAGGAGATGGAGACGCAGTTCCGGGCCGGAGGAGATTTTGCCTATGCCTATGTAATTGCTCATGAAGTGGGACACCATGTGCGGAAATTGTTGGGCACTTTGGGGCAGGCGCATACTCTGATGGCCCGTTCCAACCAACGGAGTGCCAATGCGCTTTCAGTGGCTTTGGAATTGCAGGCAGATTTCTATGCCGGGGTATGGGCAAATCATACGGAGAGTATGTTCCGTACCCTGGACCCCGGGGATATTGAAGAGGCTTTGAATGCTGCTACGGCTATCGGGGATGACCGGTTGCAGGAGCAGGCCCAGGGTTATACGGTCCCGGACTCATTTACGCATGGTACTTCCCAACAGCGGCACGACTGGTTTTATAAGGGATATCGTACGGGGGACGTGACGCAGGGGAATACGTTGGAGACGCTTATGAATTAATTAATGCCCGGAGCAGCTGGCAAATTTGAGTGAAGATTATTGTGCCGGCAAAATGACAGTAAAAGATCTGTTGAAAAAATACGCTCTTCCTTCTTCGCTGAGTAGTTTATGGAGATATTTACCCGATAGAGTGTCTGAGGATAAGTGTCCCTATTGTAATGTTCCTCTTTTACAGCCTCATTATTCCAGACAACTTTCTGAACGGAAACCTGTTTATTGTCCTGAGTGTTCTCACCAGCTTATAGAGAAGTGTCGTTGTGCAGGATGTTATGCTATAAAGCAGGAAGAAATAAGGAGAGAACAGAGTCAGAAAAGAGAAATTTACAAGAAGATAGTCAAAGTGTCTGCCTTGGAGAAAGTAGACTTTAATACGCTTGAATTTAAGGAAAAAGTTTATTTGGGTGCTTTTCTTCGGGAAGGTATATCAGAGGATTGCTCCTTTGTTTTTCCGGTTGAGAATTTTGATAATGTCTTAGCTCCTACTCTTGCAGCAACCGAGGGTATTCTGGATTGTATTGTTGGTACGGGGGCTATCTGGTATCATCCTGATGTAAACCTTGATGCGGTAGATGATCTGGACCCGGTGAAAAATGACTTTACTTATTATCCGGTGAAGATGAAATGGGAGATAAATCTGGTCGGAGAGGATAGAGTTGCTCTGGTAAATTCTATTATTGATCCCTCTTTTGAAGTAACACCCTGGGAGGCGTATGGATTATGGAAAGAGATAGCGATGCATGAAGCCATAGAGTATTTATGTTACAGTATGGCAAATGTATTAAAGGTAAATTGTCTGGTCGGAAAAAACACTCTCTGTGATTTTAAAATTACTCAATGATTATTCGGTATCGCAGGTTTACAACATTATTTACCGGTCCATTAATAGTGTGTTAAGGTTTAGGGCAGAAAAAGAGTTTACCGAAGTTTATACGTCCAATATGGTAATTGGCGGAATGCAGCGTTTTGGAGAGAAAGCCAGGAAAGAGGGTTGGGAATTACAAAAATATACTCGTCTGAAAGAGTGCCCTCAATCTGCCCTTAGTAAGTTCTTTTTTGAGAAGATCTTACCTATCGGAGATCGGGAATTTAATGAGGTTTCGCGACTTCCCGAAGCGTAACAGGTTGATAAAATAGATGTTTAGTCTATATTTAAAGGTGTTTTTCCTGTTTTTCTGAAGCTGTTTTAAGGGTATATAATGAAAGAATTTATATCTTTGCCTGCTATAATATTAAAAAGGAAGGTATGATAAATTTTAGCCGGCAAAGTATTTCTGTCTTTGAAAAAGCAACCCGGGATTACCATGTAAAGGATCATGTGGATACTGAAATGAAGAATCCTTATGAGGAAAAGACCATAGAGTATTATCTCTACCTGAAAAACTGGATTGATGCGGTGCAGTGGCACCTGGAAGATATTATCCGGAATCCTTCCATTGACCCGGCGGAGGCTTTAAATATCAAACGCAGGATCGATGTTTCCAATCAGAACCGTACTGATCTGGTGGAATTAATCGATAGCTATTTCCTGGATCAATATAAAGATGTAAAAGTGCAGAAGGAGGCAACGATCAATACGGAGAGTCCTGCCTGGGCGGTGGATCGTCTTTCGATCCTGATCCTGAAAATATACCACATGGAGCAGGAGGTAGGCCGCGGGGATGCTGCTGCGGAGCATATTGCAGCTTGTCAGGCAAAACTGAATATATTGCTTGAGCAGCGCAGTGATCTTTCCAGCGCATTGGATCAGTTGCTGGAAGATATAGCTGCCGGAAGGAAATACATGAAGGCGTATAAACAGATGAAGATGTATAACGATCCGGCGCTGAATCCTGTATTGTATAGTAAAGGATAAGTGTGGCAAATTACCTGATCATACGGTTATCGGCTATCGGGGATGTGGCTATGACGATCCCGGTTATCTATTCGGCTGCTAAAGCGAATCCGCAACGCTCTTTTACGGTATTGACGCAGGAGTTTTTAACTTCCCTCTTTATCAACCCTCCTGAGAATATGGAGGTGATGGGAATCGATATCAAAGGAGAGCAGAAAAAGCTGCGTGGGCTGGTCCCGTTTGCCAACCGTTTGTCCCGGGAGGACTTTGATGCAGTGCTGGACTTACATGATGTACTGCGAAGCAAAGTGATCCGCTCTTTGATGCGGATGCGGGGTAAAAAGGTATATGTGCTGGATAAGGCCCGGAAGGAGCGTAAAGAGTTAACCCGGCGGGAGAATAAAAGACTTCGCCCGTTAAAACCGGTTGTTGAGCGGTATACAGAGGTTTTTTACAGGGCCGGTATCAGGTTTGATCTTTCGTTTATTTCTCTCTTTGCTGATAAGGCTGCTGATCTTTCTGTCTGGAAGTCTCTCGTGGGAGAGAAAAAGGGATATTGGGTGGGAATTGCTCCTTTTGCCAAACATCGGGGAAAGATCTATCCTGTCGGAGAGATGGAAAAGGTGGTAGAGTCTCTTTCACAGCGGGAAGATACGACTGTTTTCCTGTTCGGAGGGAGAGGAGAGGAGGCTGCCGTGCTGGAGCAGTGGACATCCCGTTATCCGAATGTTATGTCTACGGTAGGGTGTACTTCATTGGATGGCGAGCTTGCTTTAATGAGTCACCTGGATTTACTGGTATGTATGGACTCTGCCAATATGCACTTTGCTTCTTTGGTGGGTACCCGGGTGATCTCCGTATGGGGAGCTACGCATCCTTATGCCGGTTTTTATGTGTATGGTCAGAATAAATCGGATGCGGTACAGTTGCCGTTGGCGTGCAGGCCGTGTTCGGTGTTTGGGCAGAAACCCTGCTTCCGGGGTGACTGGGCTTGTATGACCGGTATTACTCCGGAGAGCCTGATGGAGAAGATTGAGTCGGCTCTTTCTTCTGCTGTGTAAAAGATAGTATATGGTAAAGCATATATAATAAAAATCCCCGTACTATTTTATAGTGTAC
>JAJPZL010000421.1 GCA_021204375.1 Bacteroides sp. | reverse complement strand
CATATGATGTTCAATAAATCAACGGACATCATGCGGATAATCATAAAAAATAATTTAAATAAGTTGGAAGTTAACACAGTACCTCTACATGGTGGTTGTGGCCGGCTTCATAGCCGCTCCTGTACCGTGTGGGGCTACAAGCGTGGCAGGCTGGCTATTGCAGGGTATCAAAAAAACGGATCAGGGAATAGGCTTGCTGATTCACTTTTCCGGCATGTTCGAGAATGGGCAGCCAGGGATTATACTCATTATCTACTACCCATTTGTTGGAATCACGGTTGGAGGAGTCGGTACGCAGATTCTCCGGATCATTGTCCTGGTACCGGAACCAGTACCAGCCGACCGACCAGGGGTTTTTCAGGAGCTCCAGGGTAAAATTCTCATAAAAGAGTCCGCGCTCCTGCTGGGTAGCTACGTTCCAGCCGGCTCCGGTAGCATTGGGCAATCCGGAGTCTTCTCCTTTGATATACCATTCGGTGATCAGGAAGGGTTTGCCCGCCCACTCGCCCCACTGGTTCATCTGCTCCTGCAGAGGCTGCCATTTGTGGTAGTGGTTGATGGAGATAATATCCATATATCGACCGGCTACTTCAAAGATCCGGGGATTGGTAAGCTCCTGTTCTTTTTCCTGGTTAAAACGACATCCCAGATACATGTGGTTGGGGTCTACCTCCCGGAGTACGGAGGTAACTTTCTGCATATAGGTTTCAAAGAAAAAGGCGGTGAATTCCATGCGGTCTTCCTGGGTAATATCTTCTACCATGCTTTCCCTACCTTTCCGGGTATCCAGCTACTTTTTGGCAGCGATGTATCCCGGCTCTTCCTGATCTAAAAAAGTAAGGTGCCTGTCCAGGGCATCGTTGCACTAGGGGAGTTCGTTATCGGTAAAGTATTCCAGCAGGTAGGGATCGTCTTTGTAAAGAGCCAGGGGTTCGATGGCTCTTCTTACATACTCTTCGAACTCGTTATCAAAAACTAAGGGAAGATCAAACCGGTAGCCCTGCCAGCCGGCCACATCGTATGCTCCGCCAAACTTTTTGCGGTGTTGGTTGCGGTAACTGTTCATGGGGTATACAATGAGGGTATAGACCAGGGGTTGCTGTTGGGTACGCAGCACATCTACTGCCGACCAGGCACCGGCACCGTTGAATCCGTAGGAGCATAGTATCGCTGTCTCCTCCCTGGCCCAGGTGATCTCCGTACCAAATTTATGCTGAAAAGCGGCTGTCTGACGGTCAGACTCGCCCGGGGTAAAGGCGACTACGGCCCGGTGATGGAAGGGGTAACCCTTCGGATCAATGATTCACCAGCGGCCCTCCTTCTGCTCCGTACGAAAAAAACCGGTAGCCTCCTGCTTCCAGTCGGTTATGTAGCCTCCGAAACGGGATAAAGGTGGATCTTGTGAAGAGGTATATCCGAGTATGCTCTCTACGGTCTGTGCCTGATAGGTGATCCAGAGGGAGTCGTCGGAATCTCTCCGGGCAGCTACCGGAATGGTGCCCGGTTCTTCGCCGGACAGGGTCTCTGTGCACAGAAGAGCGGTTATGAATAGAAGAATAAATTGTTTCATGAAATGTCTGATTTGAAAGGAGAACGGCACAGCAGTGGCTGTCTCCGTTCTCCGGAGTTATCCGGCAACCGGTGGGGAAGCGGGGGTTTCAAAATCCTGTTCCCAGGGTGTCGCTTCGCTCTACCCTGGGCTATTTACAGATCTCTTCCAGAGATCTGACATGGTGGATTACAGACTTTTGAACTTCTCCCGGCTCTATCCGGTTGCTTTACAATCTGATCACCTGTGGAATTTAATATTCCGGATTTTGTGGGAAAGTACCCATGGCATCGATCTGTGCCTGTGGAATGGGCCAGCGTACCATATGTTCCTGCATGGTAGTGTCTACAATACTGCTGATGGTACTACCGAACCGGTGATATTTATTGACCTGTTCTACCAGCTTACCGATACGCTTGAGGAAGAACCAGCGTTTACCTTCAAAACATAACTCTCTTGCGTGTTTATCCATAATGGTTTCCAGGTCAATAGCGGTGAGCTCTTCCAGTCCTGCACGTTGTCGGATCGCATTGAGGTACTCCAGTGCTTTCGGGGTATTCCCGTTACGCCAGTGTACTTCTGCACCCAGGGTGTATGCCTCTGCCAGGCGATAGGCCATTAATGGTTTGTAAGAGAGGGCATGTTTAGCTGGTTTGTCCATATCGCGGTATTTCATCAGGCTCCATGTGTATTCGCGCAGCTAAGTAGAATAAGGAGGGTCACCCGGTAATTTCTTTTCATAATACTGGGAGGCCGGATTGTTTCCATAGAGGGTATCCGGATAGAAAAAGAACTGGAATCGTTTATCCTTCTCTTCGTCATAGAGTGAGCGGAGGTAGTCGTTGGGATAGGTCCACCCGTAACAGTTTCCTCCGTAACTTGCTTCTTTAAGAATAGGGGCTACGGGGTCGCCCGGAATACTTATTTCGTAGAAACAAGCCTGGAAACAGGCTCCCAGTACATGGCCGTCTCCTCCTGCCAGGGTAGCACTGCCTCCTGTTAATTCGTCGAACTGCCACGCCATCAGGCTTTCACTGTGGTTAATATCATTACCGAAAACTTCACTGATGTCCATCAGTTTGTATTGACCACTTTCAATAATGGCATCTGTGTGCTCAGCAGCTGTCCTATAATCTTCCTGCCACATGGCTGATTCGGCACGCAACTGACGGGCCAGTCCTTGTCCGATGATCCCCGGATCTACTTTATAGGAAAGGTATTTAATGGCATAATCAAGATCCCGGTCGATAAAGTTATAGACATCTTTGGGATCGGCCGGTTTATACTCTACAGGGTCAAAGGCATTCTGGGGAGTAGTGGGTATACTGTCAAACAGGATATTGTCGTAAGTCATTAACAACCGGAGGTAGGCCCAGGCACGGATCACGCGTGCTTCGGAAACGATGCGCTCACGGGTCTCGTCATGCATCTCAATAGCCGGGGCGTTCTCAATGATGGCAGACGCCCGGTCGATCATCTGGTAAGGACGATTCCACATCTCGTTGGGCATAGCGTTGGCACGCATATTAGAACGGTATATTTCGGCTTCGTTCCAGGTACGGACCAGGGCAAGATCGGTAGCACAATAGTACCAGTAGGCTCCGCGGGCATCTGAGTCGTTGAAACGGAAAAAGCGTCTGGTAAGGCCATAGAGGCCGTTAAGACCGATCTCCAGTCCTTGTTCGCTCTCATACAGTGTCGCACTATTGATCTTATCAAATTGTTTCTCTTCCAGCCAGGAATCACAGGAAGTATTGACTACATCATTCCAATGATAAGCAGTAAAATATATTTGTTCATTTTTAGTATCATTTTAATTAGAATTCAAGTAAATTACTCTCCGGATCAGAAGCCAACCTGTAAACCTACTATGTAGGTACGGGCTTCGGGATATTTATCGGCCGGCTGTTCGGGACTATAGGATTGATAGTCGGTGAAAGTAAGCAGGTTCTGACCGGTAAAATAAACTCTTACGTTGCTGAAGTGGGCTTTGGATATCCAGGCTTTGGGCAGGGAATAACCGATAGTCAGGTTTTGTAGCCGCACGTAAGAGGCATCCTGACGGGCCACACTCCCCATTTCGAGTGCACCGTTGGTAGTGGGCCGCGGAAATTTGGCTCCCGGGTTCTCGGGTGTCCAGTAGTCCATTTTCAGTCCGTTGAATACAGCACGCATATTGCCTCCGTAATCGTACTCGGCCAGGAACGGATTGTATTTGTAGATCCTCTGTACGGTATAGATATCCATAGAGAGATCAAGGCCTTTATACCGTGCGGAAAGGTTCAGGGAGCCGTTCCATTTGGGGAACTGTGAGATAATGAGTTTATCATCATTATCTAATTTACCGTCACTGTTGCGGTCGACCAGTTTCAGGTCTCCCGGTTGTGCATTGGGTTGAACAGAATTGGGGATGTCGTCTATCTCATCTTCCTGCCAGATACCGGCTACTTCATAGATCCTGGATACATTGATCGGTTTGCCGATAAACCAGTTGTTAATGAGATAATCATCTTCCTGGCCGTCGCCGTCGATATCTCCGAAGAGTTTAAGGATCTTGTTGCGGTTCCTGGAGAAGGTGATACCGGCCTGTACATCCCAATCCCGGGTACGGACGATGGCACCTTCGACCATGATCTCAAGACCCCGGTTCTGTATCTTACCAATGTTGTCTTTAATGGTTGAATAGCCGGTTGTAGAACTGATAGTACGGTCGACCAGCAGATCGGTTGTATGAGTATTATACCATTCGACAGTACCTGAGAGGCGGTTATCAAAGAAACCAAAATCGACGGCTAAGTTGAGTGTTGTCGAAGTTTCCCATTTAAGTTTAGAGTTGGACAACAGGGCACCGGGTGTATAGCCGGATAGCTTTTTAGTAGTATAGTAGTCCCACTGGTCTGCCGAAGCGATACTGCCGTAGGGAGAGATAGCTTCGTTACCTACACTACCGTAGCTACCGAGCAGTTTGAGGTTAGTTAGTTTGTCAAACTTCTGCATGAACTCTTCCTGGTAGACATTCCATCCCAGGGCCATAGCCGGGAAGATAGCCCATTTGTTTTCGGCACCGAATACGGAAGAACCGTCCCGCCGGCCACTCACTGTCACATAATACCTGAATGCAAAATCATATTGCAGACGAAGAACGGTAGAGATAAGGCGTCTTCTGGAGGCGCTTAGATAAGGTATTACCTTTTCGGCCGCTTCAATTCCGTATACACCCAGCAGGTCATTGGGTATAAGAGAGCTATCAATCTGATTGGTATGGGCATTCCGTTCATTCCAACTCTGGACGAATGTCTCGGAGAGATGGTGTCTTCCGAACGAATTGTCGTAGGAAAGGATGTTATCGATCGTCCATTCGTCCTCGTCCTGGTTTTTAATGCTGCCACTTCCGGTACCGGTAGCTATCCCTGCCCGGGAGTTGGCCGTGTTATAGGTTTCACCTTTATAGCCCCAGCTACGACGGCTGGCATTAACGCGATAGGTCAGTCCTTTATAGAGTTTGAAGTCCAGGAACAGGCTGACCAGGTCGTTCCGGTTCTTCTTGACCATCGTCTTTTCATAAATATCGATCAGCGGATTCCAGTTCTCCTGAAGTCCGGTAGGATGGATATTGAGATTACCCTCTTCATCGTACACAGAACCTAAGGGGGAACAGGTTACGGCTTCACGCAACAGGCGGGTCACACCCGGGTCGTTGGTGGTGGAGATACTCAGGTTGGTATTAAGTCCTAACTTCATCCATGAGGTAATATCCTGGTCGAGGTTGAAGCGAAGCTGCCCTTTCGTAAAGTCGGTTTCGGGTACTACCCCTGTCTGCCGCATGAAGTTACCACTTACAAAGACTCGGGTCTTTTCACTACCGGCGGTCACTGTGATGTCGTGGTTCTGGATAGTACCTGTGCGAAGCAGCTCTTTTTACCAGTCAATATACTGCCCGTTCTGTATGGACTCTAGTTCCAGCTGGCTGAATACTTCTGAGTCGGTTCCATACTGGTTATTGTTAGTGGTACGGTAGGCTTCCTGTTTGTATTGAACAAACTCTTCGGGCGTGTATACATCGAAATTACGATTTACATTTTGTATACCATAATATCCCTGGTAGTTTACTTTGGTCTGTCCGGTAGTACTCCGCTTGGTAGTCAGTAAAATAACACCGTTGGCAGCGCATGCACCGTAAATAGCCTGTGCTGCCGCATCTTTTAAGACTTCCACGGAGGCTATATCATTGGGATTTATATCATTGATAGATCCGATGACCACCCCGTCGGCCACTACAATGGGATTGGTCCCGCCCGAAATAGAGTTGACCTCACGGATCTGGATATCGGCTTTTCCTCCGGGTCCGGCATTATCGGATGTAGTGATCTTCAGCCCGGCAGCCTTTCCGCGTAACATCTCCGCCACATCCAGCGTGGCCGCTTTTGTCATTTTGTCGGTCTGAATGGTAGTTACCAAGCTGATCACATCGCTCTTTTTCATCACACCGTATCCTACTACGACCAGGTCGTCCAGGGTTTGGGTATCTTCCCTGAGGATGATGTTCAGGGAGGTTTTTCCGGCAATAGCGACCTGTTGCTGGTGATAACCCAGATAAGAGATAACTAAGGTTCCGGCCGCAGGAACCTGCAGAGTGAATTGTCCATCCATATCGGTAATAGTTCCTGTAGAACTATCCTCTTTGAGCATCACATTGGCTCCGATCAATGGGTCACCGCTCTCGTCTTTTACTACTCCACTGATAGTACGGGAAGTATTCTGTGCAGACAGGGTGAACTGACAGCTTATTAAAATAAATAACAGAAGTTTTGACCAGGAGGGTCTTATCTTTTTATTATATCTGCTGTTCATAGTATGTTACATCTTAAAGTTAAATAATCGGGTAATAAAGATTGGGTGGTTACGTTATGTTCCATATACATAATTGAAGTAATTTTTTTCCAAATGTTTTTCATGGGCTAACTGAATTGGTGATTAACAGGAGTAAATGTAGTCCCCTGAGCCGGCTTTCAGGGGTACTGATTGGATATAAAAAGTGCACTATTCTTCAGAATTACTTAAACTGTTCTTCTTTGTACCGGTAGAAGTCGTGCATGACATAAAATGCTTTCTTTTTGATCCCCCATTTGGAGATGACTCCTTTGCGGTTGTAAAAATCCTGGATATTGGGAAGTTGTCTGCGGGGAGATTTGAAGTCCATCAGGATCCAGGGAGAGAGGCCTGCCAGCTGTTCGATCTGATCCAGCATCTTCAGGTTCTCTTTGTAAAGTTCTTCCTGGTACTCTTCTGTAAAACGCTCGGTTTTATCTCCGTGTAATCCCTGCAGGGCACTGCCGCCGAATTCACTGATCACCACCGGTTTGTTGTAAGGGATCTCCCACTTCATCAGTTTACACTCTTCTACGGTAGCACGGTACCAGCCTACATATTGGTTGAAGCTAACGATATCTACATATTCGTTCATATTATCTTCGATGCGGTTTACATAGTTTTGGACCTCAGTAACCTCCATTGCCATACTGATCAGGCGGGTATCGTCCATGCTGCGGGCATAGAGGGAGAGGTTCCGGAGGAAATTGTCACGGGCCTCTCCGTACGGAGTTTCGTTGGCAATGGACCATATCACCACCGCACAACGGTTCTTATCCCGGTAGACCATATCGTGGAGTTGTCTCTCCGCATTTTTATAGGTATCCGGATTCTCCCAGGAAGTGGTCCAGTAGACCGGGATCTCCGACCAGACCATCAGGCCCATCTTCTCGGCTTCGCGTACCATGAGTTCATTGTGAGGATAGTGAGCCAGGCGCACATAGTTACATCCCATTTCTTTGGCCTAGGTAAGCAGGGTACGGGCATCCTCTACAGACCAGGCGCGTCCTTCCCGGAAAGGTGCCTCTTCGTGGATACTGATACCGCGCAAAAAGATACGTTTTCCGTTCAGGATCACCTCCGGACCACGGGTCTCAATGGTACGGAAACCAATCTGGTCGGCGAGCAATTCACTGCCGCGGGCTACTGTAACCTCGTATAGCTTGGGATTTTCAGGGTTCCACAGCACCGGTTTAGCCTTTACCTGGAACGAGGCTTTACCGTCACTGCCGGTAACGACCTGCTGCTTGATCTTTAGTTCGGGGATTTCAACTGTCACTGTCTCTCCTTCGAGGGCAGCGTTCAACCTGATCCAGCCGGTGATCATTCCCGGGTTGTTTTTATCTAACTGCACCAGGTAATCTTCGATATAGGTTTCGGGTACCTCGGTCAGCATCACATCCCGGGTTATTCCTCCGTAGTTCCACCAGTCCATATTGAGGGTAGGTACTCCGTCCTTAAAGCGTTTGTTATCTACCTTCACTACTACAAAGTTGTGCCAATCTGTAAGCAGGTCGGTTACATCGAAGTTGAAAGGGGTATATCCACCGATGTGGTCTCCTGCTTTTTTCCATTCACCCAGACTTTGGATTTATAATTGATGGCTCCGAAGTAGAGGATATGGCGTACTCCCGGTTTCCGGGTTACATGGAAATCTTTTTTGAACCAGACGGTTCCTTCGTAGACATAGAGCCGCTCGTCCCGGGAGTTTCAGTCGGAAGAGATATCCATAATAGTGGAAGTATCGAGGTTGTACTCTACCAGGTCGTCCGGAGAAGTAGCCTTTTTATTTTCGAAGAAGCCTGCCTTTTCAAAAGGCATCAACCGGTAGTCGTAATAGCCGTTCTCCAGCGGATCAATGACATAATTCCATTTTCCGTTCAGGCTCTGGTATTGTCTGTCGTAAATATTACCCAGCAGAGGTATTTCCTGCGCAAACAGGGAAGCTGTAAAGGTGCACAACAGGCACGTTATTACTGTTTTTCTTATTCTCATGTTCATTGTATAA
>JAJPZL010000028.1:8152-8443 GCA_021204375.1 Bacteroides sp. | reverse complement strand
TAACAGAGGCTTGTAAGCAGCCACAGCCTTCCTGAAAAGTTCTATAGCCTCTTCCATTGTTCCGTAAAACTCTCCTCCGGAAGCATTCAGGTGGCCCCCCCCGTTATAATATTCTGCCGCCAACTGATTGCAGGGAAAGTCTCCGACAGAACGCAACGAAACTTTGATCATCTCTTTTTCCGTATCCTCACGCAGGAAACAGGTGAAAATGATCCCTTTGATCTGCAAGGGGATATTCACAAAACCCTCGCTATCTCCTTTGATGTAATTATAGCGTTTTTGTTCTTCCTT
>JAJPZL010000028.1:0-8142 GCA_021204375.1 Bacteroides sp. | reverse complement strand
GCGGCGTGGCACTTCGGAAATACCTCCATTTTATTACAAAGGATATGGCCCATCAGCCTTAAACGCGACTCGGAATAAGTATGATACACCTTCCGATAAATCTCATCTTTATTAATCCCTTTGGAGAGAAGTTCGGAAATAATATAATAGATCTGCGGATCGTTGGAATTGTAAGTAAAGCTTCCGGTATCGGTCATTATACCGGTATAGATACATTCGGCTCCCTGCCGGGTGATCTCTTCAAAATAGCCCAACCGGCAGATCAGCCGGAAGACCAGTTCGGAGGTAGAGGATATCTCCGGATGGGAAATAGTGATCTGGCAGAAATTATCCGGATGGGAATGATGGTCTACCATTATCTTCCGGGCCGGAGAGACCAGTACAGCATCTGCCATCGTATCAATACGCTTGATCGTATTAAAATCCAGGCAACAGATCACATCAGCCGCTTCGATCAGTTCGTCGGCAAACTCCTTGTACCTGTCGTAAAAAAGAATATCTTTGACACCCGGCATCCAGCGCAGAAAATCGGGAAAGGCATTGGGAAGGATGATATTTACCTTTTTACCCTGCGAATAGAAAAAATGGTAGAGTCCCAAGGAAGAACCTACGGCATCTCCGTCGGGAGCCACATGCGAAACGATCACTATCTTTTCAGCTCTCTCAAACCATTTTCTGAAATGGTCGATATTAGCCTGTTTTATTACTTTCTCGAACATCTTCGTTTATCTATGAAGTTGCAAAAATACGAAAACTTCCTGTTATAAAGGGATATGACAGGCTCCTTTTTCAGAAAGAATCCTTACCGGGATCCTCAGCCGGTAACACTCCTCCTCGAATTGCCTGATACGCCATACCGATAAAGAAGCATCCAGCACAATTTCCCGGATCCGGATAGAGGAACACACTCTCTTTAATGAACCTGTAAACCTAGCCGTTACATACAAGTGATCAATTTTAGGAAGTTCACACCCGGTATACTCTTTTCCGGAAAGTACCTCGGCAAACAGCAGGGTCCTACTACTGAAACAGACCAGGCTCTCCCGGACAAAGATCTCCTTATCCTGGTAAGAGTAAGGAACGGGAAGGGGCGTATTTAAACGGAGGCTTTTCCAATAACGTTCACCGGCATACTTTAGTTTTTCCGGTAACTCTCCGGGAGAATTGCTCACCAGATAAAAGCGGTCACGGGATACCATACAATGCACAGCAGCCACCTGACGATTGTTATAAAAAACAATAGCCGGTGAAAAAGGCTCCCTGAAAGAAGTATACAGATTACCGACCGCTAAAACCAGAAGAGTAAACAGGGCCGGGAAGATAGCCGACCAGGAACCGCGGCTATATAGTATCCCCCAAAATACGATCAGATAGATAAGTACCACTTCCCACGGAGTAAAAACCCAGTTATCCATAGAGGCATGAGGTAATTTCTCTACTCCCCGGACCATGCTATTCATCAACGAGGTTATATATCGCATCCCCATTGCGATCAGACTTTGTAGCGCCGGAAAAGGAGTAGCAGCTAAAAAAGCATAAAAAGATAAAGTAAACAGGAGGCAGGAAGTACGATCAGCAGGTTTGTCAGCAAAAAATAGGAAGAGAAGCGGGAAAAATAGAAGAGGATCAGAGGAAGCGTACCGATCTGGGCAGCCAGGGAAACAGCGACCAGGCTCCACAGATAACGAACGATCCGGGAGGAACTATTTACCCACTTTTCCAACCGGGGATAGATTAAAAGAATAGCTGCAACAGCCGCAAAAGATAGCTGAAATCCCACATCAAACAGGTAAAAGGACGATAAACCAGCATAACAAACGCAGTAGCACCCAAGGTATTCAGGGCAAAATGGGGATACCAGGGATAGTAAGAGAGGGTAACGATCGAGAACATACCAACCGCCATCACGATAGAGGGTGACATTCCGGCTATCAAAGCATATCCCCATAAAAGCAGCAGAATGATTATTTTTTTTCAAAGCTCCTGCATACCGGAAAGGGATAGGAAAAGAGAGAAGAAAAGAAAAAACGGCAGCTATTACCGCGATGTGTAATCCGGAAAGGGCCAGGATATGGCTTCCGCCGGCTACAGAATAACTCTCCCGGATATCTTCACTAAGCTCTTCTTTGTATCCGATGGTAAGGGCCGAGAGTACAGCAAGTTCTTCCCACTCTATCCTATGATCCCGGTAAAGCTGTACTATTTTCTTACGGGAGTTACGCGAAAAAGAGGCCAGAAAGGATTCTCCTACCGGATCTCCTTTCATCCATTTTCCGGAGGGTATATAGGCCGTTGCACTGATCCCGCGATTCCGCAGAAAGCGGGCATAATCAAACTCCTGAGGATTCCCGTTATTCTTTGGAGGAGCCATCACTCCCTGGAAAAGAATACGATCTCCCGGCCGGAGCTGAAAAGCCAGGGAATCTTTAGCTAAATAAAGTAGGGCTTGCCGGTTAACCGGAGCAGAAGATCCGGATTGAAAAGAATGTTCGACAGATACCCGGAAAAGTAAACTTCTCTCCTTCTCTATACCCTCATCCAAAAGCCGTGCACAATAGAACTGCTCACCGGCAGGCCAGCTATAAGAAATTTTACGTAGTTGGAATTGATAAAAGAAAATCCCGGCGGAAAATAAAAAACCATAGAGGAACAGACTGAAGATCCATCGCAAACGGAAAGACTTCAGCAAACACAGAATCGTTATTCCCCCTATTCCTGCGATAAGAATTCCTGCGATGAACTGCCGGCTTATACTTAAAATAGCAGACAACGGTTCACCGGAAGCAATCCAGATGGCAAAAGGTAATAATATTCTGATAAACGGGTACTTGTGTAGTACGGTTAATAAATAGTATTACGTTCTTTTCAATGATTTAAGTTCCCCGATGGTTTTTTCCGAATCGGCCGATCCGAAGACAACACTTCCTGCTACCAGCACATCAGCTCCGGCTGCTACCAACGCAGCACCTGTTTCGTGATTCACTCCACCATCCACTTCGATAAGGGCGTCAGAGCCGGTGCGCAGGATGAGTTCTTTCAATTGAGCCACCTTTTCCAGCGAGTGAGGAATAAACGCCTGCCCACCGAAACCGGGATTCACACTCATCACCAGCACCATATAGAGATCACGGATAATATCGTCCAATATATGTACAGGCGTACCGGGATTAAGGGTAACTGCCGGCTCCATCCCTGCCTCACGGATCTGTTGAATGACCCGATGGATATGCGGACACGCTTCATAGTGCACATTCATCACTTTGGCTCCGATACTTTTTACTTCGTGAATAAACTTCTCCGGCTGCACGATCATCAGGTGTACATCCAGCGGCTTCTGTGTCAGTTCATGCACATATTTCAGTACGGGAAAGCCAAAAGAGATATTAGGTACAAACACTCCGTCCATCACATCCGCATGGATCCAGTCGGCATCGCTGCGATTCAACATCTCTATATCCTTTGCCAGATGGGCAAAATCCGCAGAGAGTATGGAGGGTGATACAAGTGTACCCATAACTATTGTGACTATGATTGATAAACAAAAGTAGATAAAAGAATTGAAATAAAACAGATTTGCCCGGCAGAAGGTTTGTTTTTTCCCGTTTTACCCATAGAAAAACCTCCGGAACAGCAAAATTACCACTCCGGAGGTTTCTTGATATCTATTCTTACTTGATCTTTTCCCTGATCTTCTTCAGGTAGTTTTTCATACCTTCCGCATCCTTCTCAGAGATAATATCCAGTAATTTTTTCAATTCGACCCGTATCTTCTCCACCTGTCCCGGAGTACGGGGATTGAACAGGATCTCCTGCAACAGGTAGTCGTCCTCATTTAACAACCCTTTGGCAATAGCCATGTGTTTTTTAAAGGTAGTGCCCGGTGCTTCCTGATGTTTCATAATCGATGCAAATACAAAGGTTGAAACAAAAGGAATAGAGAGAGAATAGGCCATGGTCTCATCGTGTTCCTCAAATGTATATTCAAACACATTCAGGTTCAGGTTGCTGTAAAGGTCTTTGAAAAAGACTTTCCCCAGGTGGTCGCTTTCACGGATCACAATCGCACTCTCCTGGCTGAGGTTACTCAGACTGGCAAAGGTGGGTCCGAACATGGGATGGGTGGAAACATACCGGAATCCACTCTCTTCGTAGAACTTTTTGAGACCGTTCTTTACCGAAACAATATCACTGATGATACAATCCTTCGGAAGTACAGGAAGTACGGTACGGAAAGCATCCAATATATATTTTACCGTAACGGCATTGATAACCAGCTCCGGTTCGAACTCTTTGATCTCTTCCAGCGTAGTGAAACGATAGGTATTGTACACAAAACGAAGCTGGTGCGGATTGGTATCAAACACCGCTGTCTCGTGATCGAAACTCAGTATGTCTGTAAAGAAAGAGCCCATCTTGCCGGCTCCCAGGATCAATATTCTCATCTTATTGTTTATTTAGATCGTTAAATGATGGAGAAAAGAGGGTGATCCAAAAGCTTCTCTATTTTTTTTATAGGGGATGCCATTCCCCGAAAGGGGTAAAATGTAAAAGTATCCGGAATGGCTGAAAGCCTCATTGATTCTAGCCCAGGGTTTCAACCCTGGGAACAGATAGAACCAACTGGATATAGAGTTCTGAAAGAACGGTCGGCGCAATTAAAGAACGGTTGTACAGATTTTCGGTCGTTCTTTCAGAACTCTATTCGTAGGCGAAATCTTATTCCCAGGGTTAAAATCCTGAGCTGAGATCGGTTGAGCCTTCAGCCCACTGCCCACTGGAATGTTTTCAGGTATGATCAACTATGATCCTTCTCCTGAGCCACAGACCTGATGGACTTTTAATCCATCCTCTTCTCTACCTTTTACTTACTTATTGATGATCTCCATCTGCTGGCGGACACTCTCTTCGTGTATCGCTTCGAATACCTTCTTGATAAAATCGGCATCCATACCACAAAGCGCGCCCTGCGAACCCCGTTTATCAAGGATCTCATTGTAGCGTCCTGTCTGAAGGATAGTCATATCGTGCTCCTTCTTGTAGGTACCGATCTCACGGGCCACCCGCATTCTTTTAGCAAGGATCTCGATCAATGTATTGTCACATTTATCGATCTGGTTACGAAGCTCACTCAGGTTCTCTGTAGTCTGAGTTTCCTTCCGGATCACAAGGAGGTTCAGGATATAGTCAAGTACATCGGGAGTGATCTGTTGCGAAGCATCACTCCAGGCTTTATCCGGATTACAGTGACTCTCTATGATCAATCCGTCGAAATTGAGATCCATAGCCTGCTGAGAAAGCGGAGCGATCAGTTCGCGTTTTCCACCGATATGGCTCGGATCGCAGAAAATCGGAAGGTTCGGAAGACGACGACGCAATTCGATAGGAATATGCCATTGCGGAAGATTCCGGTAGATCTTTTTATCGTAGCTACTGAAACCACGGTGAATTGCCCCTAATCTCTTCAATCCTGCATTGTTGATACGTTCCAATGCTCCGATCCAGAGATCCAGATCCGGGTTAACCGGGTTTTTTACCAATACCGGTATATTCACTCCCTGAAGAGCATCGGCAATTTCCTGTACGGCAAACGGATTGGCCGTAGTACGGGCACCTACCCAGAGGATATCCATTCCCTGTTTCAGAGCTTCGTATACATGTTTGGCAGTAGCCACTTCGGTGGCCACATACATACCGGTCTCTTTTTTCACGGTTTTCAACCAGCTAAGACCTTCTACCCCGATCCCTTCGAAACCTCCCGGTTTGGTACGGGGCTTCCAGATTCCGGCCCGGAATATCTTAAGTCCTTTGCCTGCCAATAGACGGGCAGTTGAAAGAACTTGCTCTTCTGATTCCGCACTACAAGGTCCGGCAATAACAAGGGGTCTATTGTTCTCTATTCCCGGTAATAAAATTGATTCTAATTCCATATTGTTCTGTTTATTGTTTGTTTTAGACTTCTGATCCTGATCTCTGTTTTATACATTCTCCTTTATACGGTTTAATGCCCGTGTAAGATTCTCTTCGTTGCAACAAAGCGAAATACGTACATATCGTTTTCCGTTGCTCCCGAAAATAAATCCGGGCGTAATAAAGACACGGGCTCCATGTAACACTTTCTCGGTAAATTCCTCCACATCGGTATAACTATCGAGAATTTTTCCCCAAAGGAACATGCCTACCTGGTTCTCATCATAGCTGCATCCGAGCGTACGCATGATCTCACCGGCTAGCTGACGACGACGGGCGTAGGTTTCAATATTCATCTCTTCGTGCCACTCCTTACTATTCTGCAACGCTTTAGCAGCCGCCAGCTGCATGGGACGGAACATACCCGAATCGATATTGCTCTTTACCTTGACGATCCACTGGATAAACTGTGCATTGGCGGCAACCATACCGATCCTCCATCCCGGCATATTGTGACTTTTACTCATTGAGTTAAACTCAATACAGCACTCTTTGGCTCCAGGCACATTCAGGATGCTGATCGGCCTGCGGTTCAGAATAAGACTATAAGGATTATCGTTTACAACGACAATATTGTGACGGCGGGCAAAATCCACTAATTTTTCATACAGTTCCGGAGTAGCATTGGCTCCGGTAGGCATATTGGGATAGTTGGTCCATATCAGTTTAACTCGGCTCAGATCCATCTGTTCCAACTGATCAAAGTCAGGGAACCAGCCGTTATTCTCTTTCAGGTCGTAGTTTACGATCTCAGCCCCTAATAATTTGCTGAGTGAAGTGTAAGTAGGATATCCCGGATTGGGAACCAACACCTGATCGCCCGGATTGACAAAAGCCAGCGTTACGTGTAAGATTCCCTCTTTAGAACCAATAAGCGGTTGAATTTCCGTATCCGGGTCGAGGTCTACTCCATACCACTCTTTGTAGTATCCGGCAAAACCCCGGCGAAGTTTAGGGATACCCACTGTAGGCTGATAGCCATGTACAGAGGGAGACTGTACGGTTTCGCACAATACTTTAATGGTATCTTCCGAAGGAGGAAGATCGGGACTACCGATCCCCAGGCTGATCACATCTTTCCCTTCCGCATTCATCCGGGCGATCTCCTTTAGTTTTCGGGAGAAGTAGTATTCACTGATACCGCCCAGACGGTCGGCCGGTACAATATTATATACTTGATTTTCCTTCTGCATATTCACCTAATATTTTAAGTTCTTTAATCAGTGGAGTAATAGCATCAATAGACTGGCGGTAACGCATATAGTCATTGAATTTCATATCTACATAGAAAAGGTACTCCCACTCCCGTCCGATAATGGGGAGGGATTGTATCTTGGTAAGATTGACCGAGTAGTAAGAGAGTATGGAAAGAACCTGCGAGAGACTTCCTTCCCGGTGCGGTAATGAAAATACCATACTGGCTTTATTGACAGAGGCTCCCCTACGATACTCATCGGCCAGCCAGGGATCGGCAATTACCAGGAAACGGGTAAAGTTATGTTTATTGGTTTCAATATCCTCCTTCAGGATCTTCATGCCATAAAGCTCAGCAGCCGCTGTAGAGCAGATAGCCGCGTGTCCCCGGAGATTACCTTCCTTAATGATCTCAGCACTTTTGGCTGTATCTTCGGCCTCTACTATCTTCAGATGAGGATACTGGCTCAGGAACTCTTCGCATTGCATCAGGGCAATAGGATGAGAACTTACCTCTTTGATATCCTCCAGGTTATCTTCCGGCAGGCATACAAAGCTGTGAGAGATGCGTAGTTTATACTCCCCGATCACCTGTGCCCCGCTCTTACGGAGCAGTTCGTGGTTTTGCAACAGGCTGCCTGCAATGGTATTCTCAATGGCTACCAGCCCGAATGCATCGCTATCTTTACGGATCGTAGTAAAAACATCGTTGAAAGTTGCACAACATTCCAACGCTATTTCGTCACTCTCAAAATACTTATGGGCTGCTATATCGTGAAAAGAGCCCAATGTTCCTTGTATCGCTACCTTTTTCATCTGATGGATGTTAATAAAAAATCCCGCGTTCTTATCGGAGCGGGATTCTATTAATTATCGTATTTGATTCACTTGTTTCTGTTTCATTTACTACATATGAGTTCCAGCTCTACTTTGTTGCTAAAGTAAAAGTAAAAAAAGAAGAAAAAATATGTATAAGTGAAT
>JAJPZL010000306.1:1617-8516 GCA_021204375.1 Bacteroides sp. | reverse complement strand
CTTTTGGATAAAAAGGGAGAGATGGGAGGGGGCCGGGTGTTGTTCATAGTGTTGGATTTTGCAACAGTGAAAAAACGTATCTGAAGTAAGGGGAAAAAACTTCTAGCCAACTTATTATTAATTAAAAATGTAGTAAGTTTGGAGGAAATATAATAGTTGTCTGAAATTGATAATAAATTGTCCCGAATCTAAACTATCTATCCGGAGGATGTAGCTATTTTTGCCGGGAAGGACCGGCGGTGGAACAGCTGGTTGGTCAGAGAAAGAAGTATGACCCGTATTTATCGGGCCACCGGATAAACTGCTGTATTGTAATTTACTGAAAAACACTATTTAGGTGTCGATAAGACGACAAAACCCATGAGTATTACCATAAAAGGTTTAAATAAGATCTATCCCAACGGAAATCATGCATTAAAGAGTGTGGATCTGAAGATCCCTACCGGTATGTTCGGATTGCTGGGGCCTAACGAGGCCGGTAAGTCTACGCTGATGCGTATCCTGGTAGACCTGATGGAACCGACCTCGGGCGAGGTGGATGTTTTCGGTTATGACCTGATGAAGCAGCGGAAGTAGATCCGCTCTTTACTGGGGTATCTGCCGCAGGATTTCCGTTTTTTTTGCTAACTATAAAACATACGAGTTCCTGGATTATTCGGCGCGGTTGTCGGGTGTTACGGGCTCCCGCAGGAGAAAAGAGCGGGTGGATGCGATACTGGAGAGCGTGGGGCTTTTTAATGTACGCGAGCGGTATGTCAATAAACTTTCCGGGGGGATGAAGCGCCGGCTGGGGATTGCACAGGCGCTTATTCACGATCCGAAGGTAATTATCGTGGATGAGCCGACTACGGGGCTGGACCCAGAAGAGCGCATCCGTTTCCGGAACCTGCTTTCGGAGGTGAGTGAGAAGGGGGTGACCATTATTCTTTCGACCCATATTGTGGGAGATATATCGAGTTCCTGTAAACACATGGCGCTTATGAACAGGGGGGGGAGGTCTCTTTTTACGGCTCTCAGGAGGAGATGATGAAACGGGTGGAGGGCAAGGTGTGGCAATTGAAGATCTCCGGCAGTGAGCTGCCGGAGGTGGATAAAAAGTATCCGGTGATCGCCACAATACCTTCGGGAACGGGCTGGGAGGTGCAGATGGTGGCAGATGAAATAAAAGGGTATGAAGCCTTGCCTTATCCGCCTACGCTGGAGCATGCGTACGTCTATTACATGGAGAATGAACTAAACCTTTAGACCAACGATTAACCTGCGCTTGCTATGTCATTTTTTACCTATAAACGACCGGTGGCCCGGTATGAGAGTCTTCTTCTGAGGAGGAGTTGGTTTTTCCGGATCTTTACCATCCTTGCTTTGTTGTTCCTGAGGTTTTATAACGGGGTGATGTTACTGGGAGAGGATAACTTTGGATCGTGGTTGTTCTTCTCTCTTCCTTCTAACATTCCGTATGCTACTCTTTTGCTGCTTAATACGGGACAGGCGGTGATCGCTATCTTCCTGGCATCGGATTTTTTGAAAAGGGATAAAAAGCTGGATACTTCCGAGGTATTTTATGTGCATTCGCTCAGTAATGCGGAATATGTATTCGGAAAGATATGGGGAAATATGCGGATCTTCCTGTTGATCAATCTGATCGTGCTGGGGATAACTCTGGTATTGAATGGAATGGCTTCCGGAGCTGCTGTTGAGTGGCTGGCCTATATCCAGTACTTTTTTATTATTTGTGTGCCTACGCTGGTCTTTATTACCGGGCTTTCCATCTTTTTGATGCTGGTGTTCAGGAACTAGGCACTCACTTTTATTGTGCTGCTGGGCTATATTGCCCTGACGGTTTTTTATGTCGGGGATAAGTTTTATTATCTGTTCGATTATATGGCTTACAGCCTGCCGCTGATGAAGTCTTCTATCGTGGGTTTTACCAATTTTACGGTTATCCTGAATCACTGGGCTATTTATCTCTTTGCGGGGATCGCTTTTATCTGCTTTACGGTGGCTTTGTTCAAAAGACTTCCTAACTCCCGGCGAAGCAGTTATCCGTGAATAGTATTGGGTTTGTTGTTTCTCGTGATAAGTCTTTTCGCAGGATACAGGCATGTGGATTCTATTATCAGGGGGACTCATGAACGGATGCTCTATACCCAGGTTAATAACAGTTATGCGGGGGTTGCTAAAATGGTGGTAGAGCAGCATGATATCGCTGTAGAGCAGGAGGCGGAGTTGATGCGGGGTAAAGCTACTCTGAAAGCTATATCCTTGAGAGAGGCTTCTCGTTTTGCCTTTTGCCTGAATCCGGGGTTGGAGGTAACGGAGGTGGCCGGCATGGGGAAACCGCTTGCTTTTGAGCGTGACCACCAGATCCTGCTGATCCGTTTTGACGGGGAGATCGCCGTCGGGGATACGGTGAACCTTACTATTAGTTATTAGGGAGCAATAGACCAGGGCTTTTGTTACCTGGATATTCCTGCCGGACTGTTGCAGGAGCAGAGTAAAATGATAATGATGAATGTGGATAAACAATATGTATTCCAGCAAAAGAAGTTCTGGCTGATGACACCGGAAACGTATTGGTATCCACGTCCGGGAGTGGCTTACAGCGATAAGAACTCGGATTGGCAGCAGAGCTATTTCAGCGACTTCAACCTTGTTATAAAACCTTTGCCGGGGATGGTACCGGTTTCGCAGGGAGTGCGGACGGAGGAAGAGGAGGGAGTGTTCCGGTTTACCACTGATTGCCCCATGCAGGCTATTTCGCTGGTGATCGGGCGGTATGTGGAAAAGAGTGTAATGGCGGATAGTTTGTTGTTTAGTATCTGGCACATTGAGGGTTATGATTATGTGGGGAACGAGCTGGATAGTATTCAGGATACCATTCCCGGACTTATCCGGGATGCAAGAAATAGTATGGAGTGGTCTGCTAAGTTGAAATATCCTTTTCAGCGTTTTTCGGTGGTGGAGGTTCCTGCCCAGTTCAGTAGTTATGTCCGGGCATGGACGCAGGCGCAGGAGGTTATGCAGCCCGAAATGGTGTTTTTCCCGAAAAAAGGGTGGAAGTTTGACCAACTGGATGTAAAAAGGCGGTGGAAACGGCACATAAAATGGTCGCAATGGGGGAATAATGATATTGATGAGCGGGAGGCTAAGATTCGTACTTTCCGGGAGTTTGCCTTTCTTTTTCTGCAACGGGAATCTAATTCGTGGGCTGCTTCCCAAAGACGGGGACAGATGGAGATCAGTCAATCGGTCAATCCTTACTATATTTATCCTCAGTTCTATAACTTCCGTTACAATGTGTTCTCTGCTAAGTGGCCGGTGGCCAACCGGTTGATTGAGGTCTATCTACAGGATAAAGTCTCGGCTGTAAGCTGGGAGAGGGAGATCAATGGCCTTTCCGGCAATGAAAAGGCAAGTCTGCTGTTTGAAAATTATTCTTTTAAGGAGTTGCTGGGGGATATCCGGTATAAGGATCTGCTGGATCCTGTTATCGGGCTAAAGGCGAGTGATCTTTTTGCAGAGGCTGAAAGGAAGATGGGAGTAGCGCTGTTCCGGGATTCTGTGTTTGCCGTGCTGGCCCGGAATACTTTTCATAATATAGAGTTTGAGCAGTTGCTGGATACGTTGGAGGTGATCAGCGGAGCGGATATTAAACCGGGGATCTCTTCCTGGTCGTACCCTACTGCTCTTCCTTTCTATACCGTGAGCCAGCCTGTGGTAAGCCAGGTGAACGACCGGGGAAAGGAGACCTTTGTACTGAAAACAGTTATCAGTAATAATTCTGATTATAAGGGAGTGGTCCAGGTGAATGTCCATATGGGGGGGGTATGTGGAGCTAGGAGATGGCTAACCGGGTAAACCGTAAAATAGAACTGAATCCTCATGAGTCTAAACTGTTGGTCTCTTTGTGGGACGAGGCTCCCCGGCAGATAGTGGTCAATACCCTGACCTCGGGCAATCTGCCCGGTATCCTGGAAATCCCTGTGAGGAATATTGTGCGGGAGAACCGCCGGGTAACGGAGACGGAGGGGGATTTTGTGATGGCTGAGTACAGCACTGAGCTTCCGGGTGAGAGGATCGTTGATAACGAAGATCCGCTCTTTTTCCTCTCTGAGCCGGCTTTTGTAGGATTGCTTCCGACCTTGCTGGAGGAGGTAGAGGATTCGGAGTTTATGTATGCCGGTATTCCCTGGTGGAGACCTCCCTTATAGTGGACGGCTACGACCCATGCCGGATATTATGGAAAGTATATCCGGTCGGCGTATGTGATCCGGAGCGTGGATGGCAGCCAGACGGTTACCTGGCGGGTGCCGCTGACAGCACCGGGAGATTATGAGATCTATTACTGGGCGTTCAGTACCGAAAGCCGGAGCAACCGGAATGCCCAGGGAGAATATAAATTTAAGATAAAGCACGACGGCGAGGAGGAAGAGGCGTGGCTGGATATATGCCGGGCCGGTGAGGAGTAGGCACTGTTGGGGGTCTACTACCTGGAAGCGAATACTGTGGATGTGGTCTTGTCTAACCGGACGAAACTGAGGACTGTAACGGCCGATGCGGTGAAAGTAGTAAAGAAACAGTAATAAAATGAGAATAGACGTATGCAAAGTAAGCACTTACCGGTAAAAAGTATGATCTGGGTCCTGGCGGTCTGTTTTTGGGGAAACATAGCCCCGGTGGCCGGACAGGATATCCTTACCATAGAGCGGGCGATGGATATCGCTTCGGAGATCTGCCCGAGGCTGCGGGGCTCTTTTATGAACCTGGAGCGGTACCAGCAGAACCTGATTGCCCAGCAGGCTGCCCTGAGATCGAGGTTCTCTATGAACCTGAACCCGCTTAGTTACAGTAAGAACCGGAGTTTTGATAACCGGGTCTCGGAATGGTATACCAATGAATCCCTCTCCAGCCGGGGAACTTTCCGGGTGGACCAGCCTATTCTCTGGACGGACGGGGAGATCTCGCTGATCAATACTTTTGGCTGGCAGGATAATAGCTCTGCCGTGACCGATGGTACTACCAGTAACAAGGCTTTCAGCAATGACCTCTATTTGCAGCTTACCCAACCTGTATTTACCTACAACCGGCGTAAGATGAAACTAAAGCAACTGGAGTTCCAGCTGGAGAATGCCAACATCAGCTATGCGTTGCAGCGGTTGAATATTGAACAACAGATCACGACCCGATTCTACCAGGTATATTTTGCACAGACCAACCTGGATATCAGCCTGGAGGAGTATCAGAATGCTTTGCAGAGTTATGAGATCATTAAAAATAAGGTGGAGGCCGACCTGGCTGCCCGGGTGGAACTTTACCAGGCTGAAGTGAACCTGGCTACGGCCCGCTCCAGCCTGGAAGAGCGGCAGGTGGCGCTTGCCAATGCCAAAGAGACCTTGAACCAGACCTTGGGAATAGACCTGACACTGGATCATACTATTTTTGCCGAGGTCAATATAAAGCCGGTAGAGATCGACCTGGTAAAGGCTACGGAGAGTGGACTGACCTCCCGGCTTGAATTGCGCCAGCGTGAGATCGAAGGGGCGGAGCTGGCTTTTGATATGATACGGACGAAGGCACTCAATGAGTTTAAAGGGGAGGTCTCTCTGTCGGTGGGGATAACCGGGGATGACCGGAAGTTTACGAATATCTATGAAACGCCTACCCGCAACCCCCAGGTTTCCGTGAGTTTTACGGTGCCTTTGTTTGACTGGGGAGAGAAGAAAGCCCGCATAAAGGCACAGGAGATTGCCCGCCATATCCATAACCTGGATGCCTGGGAGGAGAAGGTGGATATTGAACTGAATATCCGCCAGACCTGGAGAAACCTGGAGAACCTGAAAACACAGATCAGTATTGCCCGGCAGAATGTGGAGAATGCGCAGCTGACCTACAACCTGAACCTGATTCGGTACCGGGAGAGGGATATTACGAGTATGGAGATGAACCAGTTCCAGACGCAGTTGTCAAATACCAAAATATCTTATACGCAGGCGCTTATTAACTACAAGATCGAACTATTGAATATGAAAATCCTCTCTCTGTATGATTTTGAGAACGATACGCCTATTGTACCTATAACACAAACTATTTTTAAAAATTAATGCTACCATGAAAACATATATCTATCCGGTTGCCTTTTTTATCTCTTTGTTTCTTGTAAGTTCCTGTAACAACCAGCCTCAGGGGGGACAGAACGATATTGCTACTCCGGTAACGGTGGTGGAACTCCGGAAGAGTTCGATCAGTAAACTGATCAATACCACCGGTTCGGCCCAGCCTGATTATGGGGTGGAACTTAGCTCTGAAGTGGGGGGTATCTATAAGCTACAGAACAATCCTCGTACGGGAAAGCCTTTTAAACTGGGTGATCCGGTCTCTCAGGGGCAGGTCATTATCAGGCTGGAAGATAAGGAGTATGAGAACAGTGTGGCGCTGGATGTGAAGCAGTTGAACCTCGAAATCGCGGAACAGGAGTACCGGAAGCAGAAGGAGTTGTACGAAAAGGGCGGGGTAACCCTGAGTGAAATGCGGAACGCGGAGTTGAAGATCATGACCAGCCGGTACGATGTGGAGAATGCTCAGCTAAGTATGGATAAGATGAGTGTGAAGGCTCCGTTTGCCGGGGTGATCGTATCGCTGCCCCACTATACGGCCGATGCCCGGGTGGAAGCGGGGAACCTGATGGTGGGAGTCATGGATTACGGGAAGATGTACCTGGATATTAACCTGCCGGAGAGCGCTATTAACGAGGTAGAGGTAAACCAGCCGGTGGCTGTTACCCATTATACGTTGCCGGATGATACGTTAAGGGGGGGGGGGGGTGGTGGTGGGGGGATGCCCGACTTACGGTTTGGCGCCCGGACCGTGGAGGGGTAAATTTCGGGTTACTAATAAGGGGT
>JAJPZL010000306.1:0-1607 GCA_021204375.1 Bacteroides sp. | reverse complement strand
CCCCCCCCCCCCCCCACCGCCTCGCCAGGTCAGTGCACTCGCTCCGACTATCAGTATGGAGACCCGTACGTTCAGGGGTAAAATAGAGATTCAGAATAAGGGGTTAAAGCTGTGTCCGGGTATGTTTGTAAAAGCGGACATCCGGGTGAACCGTGCGGATAGCACGCTGGTGATCCCTAAAAATGTGGTCCAGTCGCAACGGGACCGGAAGTTTGTTTACATTGTAGAGAAGAATATGGCTGTGCGGCGGGATATTACGACCGGGCTGAAGGATGAAGATCGTATTGAAATAACGCAGTGGCTCCAGGTGAATGATAACCTGGTGGTGCGGGGATTTGAGACACTGCGGGAGAACAGCAAGGTAAAGGTTCAGCGGTAAAAGGCATCTAATTCTGACAACAGATGAAAATCATTATACAATTTGCAGTAAAGAATCCGGTCACTCTTACCATGGTTATCCTGGCTCTTTTCTTACTGGGTAAGATATCATACGACCGGTTGAGTGTGGACCTGCTGCCCGACCTGAACAATCCCCGGCTCTTTGTGGAGATCACTGCCGGGGAGAATTCGCCGGAGGAGATTGAGAAGCAGTTTGTGAAGGGCATTGAATCCATGGCGATGCGGCAGAGTGATGTACGGGAGGTCTCTTCGCTGGTCAAGGCAGGGAGTGCCCGTATTACGGTAGAGTATGCGTAGTCGAAGGATATGAACGAGGCGTTCCTGGATTTGCAGAAGGCGATGAGCCCTTTTGCTACGAATCCGGATATTACTGAGCTCCGGATCACCCAGCATGATCCGAATGCATCGCCTGTTATCCTGATCGCCCTGAGCCATCAGCAGGTTACGGATATGGCTGAGTTAAAAAGGATGGCAGAGAGTTACATCCGGAATGAACTGATACGCCTGGAAGGGGTGGCAGAGGTGGCTCTTTCGGGCCAGGAGGTTACTTCGCTCTTTATCTATACGGATCCTTACAGGCTGGAGGCTTTCAGATTGACAGTGGATGAGATTGCCTCCCGCATTGAGAGTAATAACCAGAGTATCTCCGGGGGACGGGTGACCGAACTGGGGGTGCGGTACCTGGTAAAGAGCAATACCCGGCTTGATTCTGTAGAGAATGTTGAGAACCTGATCGTGGGGTATAAAGCGGTGGATGGCCAGGATGCAACGGGAAGTAGTACGACAAAGAACGGAGGGAAAGCTCCCATCTACCTGCGGGAGGTGGCAACGGTGCGGTTTGAGAATGCGGAACCGGAAAATATTGTGCGGCTGAATGGGGAGCGGAGCATCGGGCTATCGGTTTATAAGGAGATGCGTTTTAATACTGTAAAGGTGGTGGATGTGGTATCGGAGCAGTTGAAGAGTATCCGGCAGGCTTTGCCGGGGTATCATTTTAAGATCATTACCAACCAGGGGACCTTTATCAAGAGTTCGATCAGCGATGTACAGCAGAGTCTTTTGCTGGGTGTCCTGCTGGCAGTGGTGGTACTGTTTATATTCCTCAGGCGGGTCGGAACTACGCTGATCGTGAGCCTAGCTATTCCGGTATATATGGTGGCTACTTTTAAGCTGAGGTTCTTTAACGGGCTTACACTCAATATTATGAC
>JAJPZL010000284.1 GCA_021204375.1 Bacteroides sp. | reverse complement strand
CGGCTCCGGAAGTGGCTCTTCCGGCATCGCTGCTGCTATATTCTCCCGGAGCCGGCAGCTCTTCTGCGTCGCTCAGGTCTTCAATGATCTGCTGGTAGATCTCTTCTTCCGTAGCCTGCGAGACATTCAGGGCTTCCTGGCTTAATGAGGTGGTTTCGTGCAGTACCAACGGAACTTCTCCGTGCCAGCGTACCAGGTTAAAGTAATTCCATCCCCGCAGGAATTTAGCTTCATTGATCAGTCGTTGACGCATGGTCTCTTCAATCTCTTCTTCCGGGATCTCCGCTATGCGGTCTATGGCAATATTGGCCCGGTTGATGGCGTCGTAGGTATATTGCCAGGTCCATTCAATAGCCAGGTTGTCTGAAACGTGGTTTAATTTGGACATGTCAATGACCTGGACACTTCGGGTACGTGGCCCTGCGGTGCAATCGTCTGTGGCCATTTCATACATCATCAGTTGCCGGTTAAAGAGCACGAGCTCTTCGGTGAACATCCGGTGATAAATGGCGTTGACTGCTGCTACCGCGTCTGCTTCGTTGCGGTAGAACTGATCTGTAGTCAGGTAAGAGGAGGGGTTTTCATCCAGTGACACGCAGGAGGTCAACAGGAGAAGTATCGCTAAAAAGTAATGTGTACTCTTTTTCATGTGATTCTGTTTTATAGTAAATATCCTGTACGGCTCTCTCATTAAAAAGTAACCCGGGCTCCGAAACTCACTGAGCGTGAAGTGGGATAGATCCCCGAATCATTTCCCGGAGAGACATTGCTACCGCTTGTCACTTCCGGATCAAATCCGCTGTAACGGGTCCAGGTTAACAGGTTCTGTCCGGTTGCATAGATCCTCAGACCGGCTATTCCGATCTGTCTGAGACTCTTTTCCGGTATATTCCATCCCATGGTAAGGGTTTTCAGGCGAAGGTAAGAGCCATCTTCCACAAACCGGCTGGAGAAAAAGTTAGAGGGATCCGAAGAGGCCCGGGGTACATCTGTATGGGTGTTTTCCGGACTCCAGCGGTTGCGTGCTACTCCCGAGGCATTCTGCTGGTCTGTAAAGAGTTCCAGGTTTTGCTGGTTCGTATTGATAATATCGTTCCCATACGAACCCTGCAATAGGAAGGAGAGATCTAGGCTCTTCCAGCGGATGGTATTAGTCAGTCCAAAGATAAAGTCAGGCTGGGCATTACCGATAAGGGTACGGTCGGCCGCATTGGAAAAGGTGCCGTCTCCATCCAGGTCTTTATAGAGGCGGTCCCAGGCCTGTGGATTGGTTTTACCGGTGAGCGCACCTTTACTCTCTTCTTCTCCTGCCTGGAGTACCCCGTCGGTTACCGAACCATAAAAACTACCCAGCGGTTTTCCCACCTGTACAATATAGTTCCCTGAGATGTAAGAGTCTGATTCCGCATTGATACTTAATACTTTGTTGCGGTTAAAAGAGATATTGAAGTCTGTACTCCAGTTCCAATCTTTCTGTTGTATATTCTCACTGTGCAGGCCTACTTCCAGCCCTTTATTCTCTACCGAACCGAAGTTTTGAAGGGAGGTTGCATGTCCGGAAGTCCACGGTATCTCTACGCTCAATAGCAGGTCAGTGGTTTTTTTGTAATAAAAATCCAGCGTCAGGGAGAGACGATCCCTGAAAAAGCCTACATCCACGCCTGCGTCAAACTGGTAAGTTGTTTCCCAGCCCAGGTCGTCGTTGGCGATGCGGTCCGGGGTAAATCCGATCACCGGACTGTCACCGATCAGGTAACGTACACTGGTCAGGGTAGAGAGTGACTGATACAATCCAATCTCCTGATTTCCTGTTGCTCCGCAGCTTACCATTACCTTCAGGTCGCTTACTTTCCCGTTCTGAGGAAAGAAAGACTCATCGGATGCTCTCCAGGAGAGGGCAGCCGAAGGAAAATATCCCCATTTGTTATTCTTTCCAAATCGGGAAGAACCGTCGGCACGGAAACTTACGGAAGCAAAATAACGGTCGTCATAGTTATAGTTGATACGTCCCAGGTAGGAGAGGAGTGCCCAGCTTTGTGAAGCAGATCCCGGTGTGGTAATGACGGATCCGGCCTGCAAACTGTTATAAGTAAGGTCGTCCGATACAAAGTTCTGTGAACCTGCTGACAACGTTTCGGCTTTATACTCCTGTTGGGTAAAGCCTCCCAGTATATTCAGGTTGTGTTTCTCTTGTATCGTGGTAAGATAATTCAGCGTATTTTTATTCAGCCAGCTATAGGTACTGAGGGTTCCCACACCGGCCTGTCCTCAGGTGGTGCTTCCTTCATACAAAGTGGAGGGAATATAGCTATTCTCCTTGTTGTAATGAATGTCTGTTCCTAAGGAAACTTTCAGGGTCAGTCCTTTGTAAAGCTGATATTCCCCGAATATATTGGCCAGCAGGTTAAAGGAGATAACCCGGTTGGTCTGGTCGTTCAGCGATGCGACCGGATTTGAAATAATATTTTCAAATGGGTTCCGGAGGGTATAACTTCCATCCTCCTCATAGATCGTAGCAGTGGGCGGCATGGTTAACAGCGCACTTATCACTCCTGAAGGAGCTACGTTGCTGCGGCTGCGGCTACCACTTACGGTACTACCTACGGTAAAGCGGTCGGATACTTTTCCATCCAGGTTCATACGTCCGCTGAACCGACTGAAATCGGTTCCGGTCAGGATACCTTCCTGCTGGAAATATCCTCCTGAAACGGCGTACCGGATCTTATCTGTTCCTCCTGTAACGGATACCTGATGATTTTGTATCAGTGCCGTACGGAAAGCAGCATCCTGCCAGTCGGTCCCTTTACCCAACCGGGCAATTTCCTCCGGCGACAAATACTGGTATTCACCTGCTTCCGGTGTTTTATCGTACAATGCTTCGTTACGCAGCTGTGCAAACTCCGCAGCATTCAGCAGATCGATCTTTTTACGAATCGACTGAAATCCTACACTTCCGTCGTATACTACATTACTTTTTTCCTCTTTTCCCCGTCTGGTGGTAATAAGGATGACTCCGTTGGCGCCTCTTGAACCGTAAATGGCAGTGGCCGAAGCATATTTGAGGATATCAATGGATTCAATATCCGACGGGTTAATAGTAGAGAGCGGATTGATGGTAGCACCGCTTACCACACCTGCTGATGCAGACGAGCCTGCCGTGACCGGGAACCCGTCGATCACATAAAGCGGTTCACTGCTATCCTCAATGGAGCTCCCCCCCCGTATCCGGATACTGACACCTCCTCCCGGCTGTCCGGAGGTCTGGGTAACCTGTACCCCCGGTGATACTCCCTGTAACGCTTTATCCACCGAGCTGAGCGGTTGTTGCAAAGCACCCGAAGGGATTGAAGAGATCGCTCTCGAAAATTCACTCTTTTTCTGGGTACCATACCCGATCACCACTACTTCGGTAAGCCGGTTAAAGAATTCTACCAGTTCAATAAGAATATCTCCCGGTTGATACACATCCAGTTCCTGTGTGGCGTAGCCAATGGCCCGGATATCCAGTGTTACCGGATACTCACCCTCCAGGGCAAAAGAGAAGTGCCCGTCTATATCGGTAATGGTTCCGGCTTCACCGTTCTTTACCGAAACAGTGGTCCCGATTACCGCCTCCCGGCTTTGGAAATCGATCACACGACCCGTGATCCGGTTCTCCTGAGCCAGGAGAAGGCCCGGTAGTAGCCACCAGAGAAGGATCCATCCTGTTACAATCTGTTTACGTTTTGTTACCATAACCTTGTTTTGAGTGTTAGTGATTTAAAATTTGACCTGACAAAGGTCGGGAGTCTGGCGGTGGAAGTAAATACGCTTTTCACGGTATTTTTCTACCAAATAGTTATGAGTGGAATAGGTATACCCTTCCTCTACCACAATGATGGTATGAATTTACCCTACAATCGGTATTTCCTGCCCCTGACTCTCCCCCCTACCTTTGCAGAGATAATACAAGTAGGAATATGTCAGGAATCAAACGTATACATATAATAAGCAGGGAGAGCCGGCTGGCCCGGTTACAGGTAGAGGAGGTGCTTAACGCCCTTCCCACCTTTGTAGAAGCAGAGGTGCTTACCCTGCCTTCTTGGGGAGATCGCCACAAAGAGGTATCATTGCTGGAGAATCCTCCTGCCGATATGTTTACCCGTGAAATGGACCAGGCTTTGCTGGAAGGCAGAGCCGATATTGCGGTGCACTCTGCCAAGGATCTTCCCTATCCGCTTCCGCAGGGAATTGAAGTCATTGCCCTTACCTGCGGACTGACCGGAAGCGACTCCTTAGTAAGCCGCAGCGGACTCACCCTGGAACAACTCCCTGCCGGAGCCCGTGTCACTACCAGTTCACCCACCCGCAGGTGCGAACTACTCAAATTACGTCCCGATCTCGTGGTGGCAGGTATCCGGGGTACCATTGAAGAACGGTTAGCCCAGGTGGACGAAGGCAAATACGATGCCCTGATCGTAGCTACCTGTGCCCTGCAACGGCTGGGGCTGGATCACCGGATAACGGAGATCCTTCCTTTTGCTACCCATCCTTTGCAGGGACATCTCGCTATTACGGCACGCATTGGACAAAAGGAGTTGCAAAAGCTGTTCGCGCCCCTTGATATCCTGAGGTATTACGGAGCAGTTAAACTGATGGGTTTTGGCCCCGGCGATCCCCGGTTACTGACCCGGGCTGCCGAAGAAGCTATTCGTCAGGCTGATATTGTATTTTACGACGATCTTACCAACAAAGAGTATATAGTGAACCAGGCCCGGGAAGCTGTTTATGTAGGCAAACGGTATGGTAAACACCACAAAGAACAGAAAGAGATCAACCGCTTGCTGCTGGATGCCGCCCGTAGCGGCAAACAGGTAGTGCGGCTCAAGGGGGGGGGGAGATCCTATGATCTTTGTCCACGGAGGCGAAGAGGTACACTACTTAGAGAGTCATTTTGTCCGGGTAGAGGTGATTCCAGGTATCTCTACCGCCAATGCCCTGGCTGCCCTTACCCGTATTCCACTTACCTACCGGGGAGTAGCCTCGTCGGTTGCATTTGTCTCCGGACATGGAGAAGAGATACAGGTGCCCCAGGCAGATACCCTTCTCTATTATATGGGTGCCCGTAATTTACGCCGTATTGCCCGCACCCTGCTGGATAAGGGTTTACCTACACAGCGTCCGGTACTATTGGTCTATCATGTATCTGCTCCCGACCAGCAGGAGTTCTATACTACCGTGGGAGAACTGGCTGTCGGGGATACTACCTATCCCACACCCCTTATTATGCTGGCAGGAGAAGTGGCAGCCCTGCACCGTCGTCCTTTGGAGGAGCGGCAAAAAGTATTGGTAACCGGTAATAATGCCCAACGCTACAGCTGGCGGGGGGGAGGTGATCCATACCCCCCTGATCCGTATCACCGCTCCTGATGATCCCCGCCCGCTCGAAGAGGCTATCCATAAACTTCCCGGCTATCAGTACCTGCTTTTTACAAGCCGGTATGCCGTTGACTATTTTTTAAAGCTTTGGATAGGGCGGGATATGATAGCCGAAGGCTGGCAGGAATTACAGTAGTAAGTATCGGAGATACTACCACGGCTGCACTGAGAGGTGCCGGTATTACTCCCGATCATCAGCCCGATCAGGACGACTCTTACGGAGTTGCTTCTCTTTTCAGGGAACTGGCAACCGGGAAAGAGGCCCGGGTACTTATTCCCCGTTCCGATCTGGGGCTACCCCTCATTCCCGAAAAACTACAAGAAGTAGGCTATCAGGTAGATAGTGTGACTGCTTATTGCAACCGGCTTCCGGCTGAGGTGGTTAAAGTGGACCTGGATACCATTTCGGCCATTGTACTTACCTCTCCCTCCTGCGTAGAGCGCTTTAAAGAGTTATACCGGGAGTTCCCTTCCGGTAAAGAGTATATTCTCCGGGGACGTATTACCCGCGAAGCATTTGAGCGAATAGCCGGAAGCGGATATCAGATCTTACCGGCACCGGTCAACCCATAAAAAATAAAGAACTCCATAAATAATACAGGAAACAATAAACCAATGAAAAGATTCAGACCTTACCGGGTGAACCAGGAGACCAGAGACCGCTATGCTGATGTGCATCTGCCCGTCCAGGCACTTATTTATCCCTACTTTGTGGTAGAGGGTATGGGTGTCAAAGAGGAGATCGGCAGTATGCCCGGCGTATTTCGTTACTCCATCGACCTGCTTACAGAAGATGTAGGAGAGGCCCTCTCCCTGGGGATCGATAAAATATTACTCTTCGGTGTGGTAGATAACGCTGTAAAAGATAGTAGCGGCAGCGCCGGGTATGCCCCCGATTTATTGATCGTCCGGGCAGTACGGGCAGTCAAAGCAGCCTTTCCGCAGGTCACTGTGATAACCGATGTATGCCTGTGCGAGTATACCGATCACGGGCACTGCGGCCTGCTCGATCCTCACCACGATGTAGAGAACGATACCACACTTCCCCTGCTGGCTGAAATGGCTTTTCGCCACGCAGAGGCCGGAGCCGACTTTGTAGCCCCCTCTTCCATGATGGACGGGCAGATAGAAGCCATCAAAAAACGACTCGCCGCAGCCGGACTCTCCACTCCCGTGCTGGCCTACTCCGCCAAGTACGCCTCTGCTTTTTACGGTCCCTTTCGCGATGCCGCCCAATCCGTACCCGGATTCGGGGACCGTAAAAGTTACCAGATGGATTTCCGTACCTCCGGACAGGGGCTCGAAGAGATAGAAGCCGATATAGCCGAAGGGGCAGCATGGGTGATGGTAAAACCCGCTATGGCTTACCTCGATATCATTGTCCGGGCCCGCAGCCGTTTCACAGAGACTCCTTTAGTAGTCTATCAGGTCTCCGGTGAGTACTCCATGCTGAAAGCAGCCGCACAGGCAGGCTATCTGGATGAGGAGCGTACCTTTTACGAAAGCCTGATCGCCATCCGTCGGGCAGGTGCCGATTACATTATTACCTATTATGCCAAAGAGTATGCCAAATTATGGAAAGAGTAAGATCTGAAGAAGCCTGGCAGGAAGCCCTGCACTATATACCCGGTGGAGTGAACAGCCCGGTACGCTCGCTCGGAGCGGTAGGAGAGACCCCGCTTTTTATCCAAAAAGCCTCCGGAGCCGAACTTACCGATGCCGATGGCAACCGGTTTATCGACTTCTGCCTTTCCTGGGGAGTCTTTATTGCCGGACACGCCCATCCGCAGGTGACCGCAGCCGCCATCCGTGCCGTAGAGTCCGGCAGCAGCTACGGCATACCCTCTCCCGGAGAGACCCACTTAGCCAAACAGGTCAACCGTTTTTTTCTCTCTATGAAGCAGGTACGGTTTGTCAATTCAGGTACCGAAGCGGTGATGAGTGCCGTGCGACTGGCCCGTGGATATACCGGGCGTAACCTGTTGGTTAAGTTCGATGGGTGCTACCACGGACACGCCGATCACCTGCTGGTGAGTGCCGGCTCAGGGGTAGCTACCGTGCGCAACTCCTCTTCGGCCGGAGTGCCTCAGGCGTTCCTGAACTATACCATTAGCCTGCCCTATAACGACCGGCAGGCCGTAGAAGAGTTTTTCAGCCGGCACGGGAACGAAGTAGCTGCCGTGATCCTTGAACCCATTGCCTGTAACATGGGAGTGGTTCTTCCCGCAGAAGGCTATCTATCTTTCCTCCGGGAGATAACCGACGCCTATGGTGCTTTGCTTATTTTTGATGAAGTCATTACCGGTTTCCGTCTCTCCGCAGGAGGAGCCCAGGCACTCTATAACATCCGCCCAGACCTTACCACAGTCGGTAAGATCGTAGGCGGAGGATTTCCAGCTGCCGCTTTCGGCGGACGCAGGGAGATCATGCAACACCTCGCCCCCTTAGGCGATGTATACCAGGCAGGTACCCTGAGCGGCAATCCCGTAGCCATGGCTGCCGGAGCCGCTACCTTAGATATTCTCTCCCGGGAGAACTTCTATGAGGATCTCCACCGGAAGAGCCGGTAGTTTACCGGAGAGCTGCAACAGATCGTGGCCGGAAAAGGGGTAACCCTCAATACTACCGGCTCCCTGTTCACCCTCTTCTTTACCACGGAACCCGTGACCGATTTTGCTTCCGCCCGCCGCAGCGACCCGGAGCAGTTCGCCCGCTTTTCCCGTTACCTTTTCAGCCGGGGTATCTACTTTTCTCCCTCACAGATGGAAGAGAACTTTATCTCCCTGACCCATACGCAGGAGCAACTGGAAAAGACACTTCAAACGATTGAAAACTATTTTAATATAAAAAAATAAATGAGCACTGAAAGAGAAGCGAACCTGAAAGAACAGGCCAATCAACTGGATCAGGAATGGAGTAATCACGCTCCGGAAGAAATAGTAAGTTACTTTCTGGAACACTTTGCCGGGCGCATTGCCCTGGCATCCAGCCTGGGGCAGGAGGATCAGGTTCTTACCGATATGATCGCAAAGATCGATCCCCATACCCCCATCTTTACCCTGGATACCGGCCGGCTCTTCCCCGAATCCTAACGATTGATCGCCCGTACCAACCGCAAATAAGGCCTCTGTGTGCAGGTTTAAT
>JAJPZL010000030.1 GCA_021204375.1 Bacteroides sp. | reverse complement strand
ATCCAGGGTAATACCATCATTCCGGCCAAACCACCTCCAGGTCTTTTCCATCTATCTATTTTTTATATAACATTTCATACGTAGAATTTTCAAAGTTGGTAATATTCAATTTATACTCCTTCATATCTTTGAGCTCGTGTACAGGAGCATCCATTCACTGAGGGAACTCCATGCTACTAAACTCCTGGAAATAAAGTAAACAACCGTCCCGCCACCACTCAGCATTCCGGGCCTGTATCTTCAACCGATGACGTACTTCTTCAAAACGTTGCGAATCTATAAAATCCAACGCATTTTCCCAAACTTTCTGATACTCTTTTACCTGAGCCGCTCCCCGGCTGTAACGATGACACATTTCATCCCACAAAGTTCTTCCGCTTTGCATCGTATGATCCCAGGGTACGTGATGGAACCAGAGCAGCAACTCATCCGGACAGCGAAGAGGATCGTTAAAGATCTCTTTCAACGGAGAGTGATATTGAGAAACAGCGTTACTACCACTGGTACTGCGGTTAAAACCCACTCCTTCCTTATCGGCCTTGTGATAATAAGCGGGCATCCAGTCGGGACGGGCACCGGGTATAGCACACCAGGGTTCCGGTTCGTAATGGTGCCCAAAAGCAAAGAGGTGGTGCAACCCAAGCGGCATCATATAGTCTACAATGGTCTCATTGGCAGTAAGCATCATCTCTTTAATCTCGTTGTACACACTGACACTGTTCTGCTGTTCGGATCCTGTAAGGGAAAAAGTCTGTTTGAGCTATTCACCGGCAATCTCTTCGGAAGTAAGCTGGTGATCCCAGGCCAAACGTCCGAAAGCATACCAGTTGGATTGGGCAAAGTGGTGACCGCACCAGTTGGTACCGTCGCCAATATTAGCTACTCCGGCAATGGCTGTTAACTTCTGCGGATAAACAGAACCGTCTGTTACCCGGGCCACAGTAGAGCCTTCCCCCTGTTGCCAGGTATCACTCTCCAAACACTCTTTCCAGATGGGTGCCAGGTAATTCAGGTGATTACTGAAACCGGTATACTCCTGGGTGATCTGGAACTCAACCATGGTGGGAGTCTTTTTCATGGCTCCGAAAAGCGGACTGAAAGGTTCTCTGGGCTGGAAATCAACCGGCCCGTTCTTTACCTGAATAATTACGTTGTCACGAAACTGACCATCAAAAGGAACAAACTCCTGATAGGCCTGTTTGGCACGATCGTCATCTTCCGGTTCATACACAAAAGCACGCCACATGACAATTCCTTTAAAAGGTTTCAGGGCATCAGCTATCATATTGGCACCATCCACATGGCTCCGTCCAAAATCCTGATGGCCGAGAAGTTCCTCGGAATTAGCCTTTACTAGAAACCCTCCGAAATCGGGAATAAGGGTATATATCTCCTTTGTCTTAGCTTTCCACCATTTCTGCACGGCAGGATCCATGGAGTCAGAGGTATCCAATCCACCCAATTCGGCAGGCGAAGAGAAGTTGATGGAGAGATATACTTTAATACCGTAAGGACGGAATAATCCGGCCAACGCTTTTACCTTTTCCAGATATTCTGCCGAAAGAATAAGCGGGCTGGCATTTACATTATTGAGTACCGTACCGTTGATACCCAATGAGGCATTGGCACGGGCATACATTTCGTACCGGGGAGAGAGTGCCCGGCAATTCATCCCATAACCAGAGGGAGCGTCCGGCATAGCCTCTTTCCACAGTACGGTCCAGGTTATCCCAGTGGTTGAGTATCCGGTACCGGTAAGAAGGCTTTTCCCGGATATCCAATGCAGAAAGATCAGTCCCTGTTTTCTGTAAACGAAGGAGATGAAAGGCTCCGTAAAGAATTCCCTGGTCTCCGGAAGAGCGGATCACCACGTTACCACCCTCTGTACGAACCTCAAATTCTTCCGGGGTCAGTTCCCGGATGTTGCGGTTGCCTGTACGCTCCAGTCTTACCGGTGCCCCTTTCCAATAGGCCTGAAGTTCCCGGCGGGCTAAACCAATAGTGGGAGAATCGGAAGTGACAGTTACTTCAGCCGTTCCTACAGGTTCACTCCTGAACCACAAACGGCTACCATCTTCAGCACAAAGCAATCGGCAGTAGATACAAACCAACGCAAAAAAGAAGAATCTTTTCATAAATAGTTATTTTAAATCGTTCCCGGTGTAATGATCCGTAATTTCCACTCAGATGCATAAAGGCAAAAAGCCAGAGCAATTCATCGTAATAGGCGTCAAAATAGCCATCTTCATAAGGTACATGTTTTGCGTGCCAGAGACGGTCTATAAATTCCCGGCTCTTTTCATGCCGGCAAACCAGGGAGGCAGCGGCTGAAGTAGAGACCAACCCCAGGGAATGGCGTAAAGCAGTATAGCCCCCGGCTCCTAATATCTCTTTGACAGGTGTACCGTCAATGTTATACTGATCTACAAAAGTATCAATTCCCCGGGAATAGAGAAAGTTCTGGATATTTTCCCCATAGTGCTGCTGCCACTCTTTATCAGCACAACTCCACGAGTAGTCCAATGCTATATTCATGGGTACACGCCAGGAATCAAACCGGAACTCCTCACCGATAATACGACCGGTCACCCGGGGAGAACCGTCATATTCGGAGTAGTCAGGATTAAGCCCGGTAACAGGATGAATAGTAGTATGGAGATACTCCCGGCTGCGGTGTGCACACTCCTGCCACAGCTCCGATCTGCCATCATCCGCCCAACGGGCCCATACTTCATAAAAAGCAGGAACATGGTAAGAAGGATCGGTAAAACTGCCTCCCCATACCGTAGGAACGAAAGTGATCAGTTTATGCTCCATATTGATAAAGTTGGTTACTTCATCGGTACCGTCTTTGGCCATAGCACAATCCAGGATATACTGAGCCTCTTTCAGGTAATGAATACCCGTATCATTGCCCCAGCGGTTGGAAGCAAAAATAAGAGAGGTCACATAGTAGAGTTCCCCGTCGGAGGCAGGTCCTTGTGCATTACGGGTACCATCCAATGCACAACTCCAGGCAAAATAACCTTCCCACGGTCCCTCCCGGTGCTGCATATACTTAACACACCATCGCCACAGCCGGTCAAAAATATCCTGCCTGTCCATCTGTACGGCGATCATCATTCCGTAAGACATACCTTCGGTACGTACATCGTTATTCTTGATATCGGAAATATAAGCCAGAGAATCCTCTACCTCAAAATAGACCCGGTTCGGGCCGTAAAAAAGCGATTCAAAAATTTCACTCAGCTTCCGGTCAATCTCCTGCTGCGGATATCCCAGTTCTGCAAAAAGATTGCGGTACTTTCCGGTCTCAAACGCTCCCTGTTCCCACGGAGTAAATTGCCGGTTCTCTGTTTTACAAGCGGTAAACATAACCATTGCAATAAGTAGTACTGTCCAGTTCTTCATATTATACTATTATAAAGGTTGATCATCAAAAGGATAATGTACCACCCACTCTTTTCGCAGGTCATTCATCAGCTGCATGATCCGGATAGTTTCAGCATGGGGCATATAAGGAGATTCCATCCATCCGTTACGGAGTGCTTCCATACTGGCATATACCTGGTATTCATACCCCGTTATCTGAGGAGGAGACTGGTAACGGGCAACCACTTCATAGTCGGTAGTTACTACAGTAGCAGGCTGGGGATTATTGATATTCTCTACAAGAATATGCCCCTTCTCTCCGGAGATAATTCCCTAACGGTCGCTCATGGCATACATATTACTATATAACATCGCTACTTTATCGTCCTGAAAACGGAGAGTGATCGTATTGTGGGCATCTACTCCCGTCTCTATCTTTATGCAGGAGGTAGTGATCTCTTTGATCTCAGTACTAAAAAGCATAGAGGCAAAATTAATGGCATAAACACCCAGGTCCAGCAAAGCCCCTCCTGCCAGCTCGGGTCGCTGCATACGTTCCTTATACCCTACCGGATAAGCCAGGTTGGCAGAAAGGCAAACAGGTCTCCCTATGATCCCACTCTCCATGATCTCCTTGATAGTAGCAGAGAAAGGCATATAGCGCGTCCAGATAGCTTCGGTAATGAATATATTCCGTTCTTCGGCAAGTTTAATGAGCGCTTCCGCCTGGGGAGCCGTAGCTGTAAAAGCTTTTTCGCATAACACCGGTTTATCGTGTAACAGTGCCATCCGCGCATGTTCGTAATGATGAGAATGCGGAGTAGCAATATAGACCAGGTCTACTGCTACGTCCTGTACCAGTTCTTCGTAGGAACCGTACGCTTTTGTAAAATTATACTTAACAGCAAACTTCTGTGCATCAGTCAATTTTCGGGAAGCAATTGCATAAGCTTCTACTTCTTCTATAGAACGGATAGTAATTGCCATTTTTTCAGCGATCCATCCGGCACCGATTATTCCCAGTTTTAATTTTTGCATACTCTTTATTTTTTAAAAACATCTTCGGCCCAGGCTGCAAAAGCAGGCCAGTCCAGAAAATCAACATGTTCTCCGATGTGGTTACAATAAGCTACATTTCCCTCCATATAGTGGGTTCCCGGTACAGGAATATCATCTTCCATCACTAATCCTTTCACTCCCAGGACTTCGTACACGGGAGAAGCATCCCGGCAGGTAAGGTACATACCATAAGCATCGCACCAGCTATCTTCCGTACCACCGGTTATAAAGACTTTACGAGGTGCACACAGCGCAAGCAGCGCAGAAGCATCTACCGGTAGCTCTTCGTATTTACGGGGCATAGACTCTCCTTCCCGGAGCGGCCCGCACCATTTCATAAAATTCCCCGCCAACCAATGAAACTCGCCCGGAATGAGCAGGCTTTCGAGATCCTGGGCCAGGTGGCGACAGATAGGGGCAGCCCCTCCTGCGCCGGAACAGCTGATATAGGCCACTGTAATACGGAGATCATACGCCATAGTTACCAGAGAGGCTTTTCCATAACGGGAATGTCCTGTAATACCGGTACGGGTAGCATCCGTGCGTTCCCATGTATCAAAATAGTCAAGCAGACAGCTCACACCTCATCCCCAGGCAGCCAGCGTTCCCCAATCAGAAGGTTTACGCCAGTTACCCTGATTCACTAATCCTATCAGATAGTCCGTCAGGTAAGCTCCGTTATCAGGTTGCAAAGCGGTACAATCCATACGGAAAAACCCCACCCGCGGGAAATACACTCCTCCAGATAGACCGGATGGGTAGGAAAACGGAACCAGGCATACTGGATAATAACCGGCACATCCTCTTTTCCCTCCGGCAGGTAGAGTTCTCCGTAAATAACCGGTTTGTTCTTTACCTGGGGCCACAAAGAAGTATCCACCTCTCCGGTCAGGATATATTTTTCATACAGTCCGTAAACAGTATCTGTGGTATTTACATATTCCCGGTTCCAGTTGACCTGCAAACCGGCAGCCGCAGCAGGAACTTCTCCCCATATCTCCTCTTTACATTGCTGCATCAACTCCGGATAACGTGCCTCCTTCCACTCTCCCGCAGAGGTTATATCTTTTCCTGTAGTAGTCCGGAGTAAATTAAGAGGAGTATAAACTCCGGTATAGAGAGGATCTTCGCGGTAATTAAGCCACAAGCCCATTTCAGCCCGGTTAATAAGCAGGTAGCCAGAAGGTGAATCCGGCAGATAACCCGTATCATCGGTCCACCGGTTAGGATTTTGCAGGTCTTCTTTTTCCATGGGTTTAATGTGAGAAGGCCGGTTAGGATCTTCCCATACGGAAGGTAACTGAGGCAGCGTAATACCTAACTGCTGTAGCATCTGGTCCCGGTCCATACGAGCCGTTACACTATCAGGAGGGAACGCAGGAATAGAAGTTTTGGTTTGTGCCGTAACGGATACGACTCCTGTAAAACAAAGAAAAAAGAGTAAGTTTTTCATGTGTATAGTGTATTAAGAAAAACAGGCCGAAAACGTATAGCCATTTCCGGCACTGTAAAAGTTGGTCATTGATAAACTCCTGAACTTTTCACATTAACCTAACCTTTATTATTATTCCGCTGTTCCCTGAACAGTAACAATTTTATCGTTTTCATCGTATTCCAGCTCCACCACTTTAAGGCTTCTGAGCCAGGTCTGTCCGTTGGAAGGCACACAATCGTGGTGGAAAAGGTACCATTTTCCCTTGAATTCCACAATAGTATGATGGGTAGTCCAGCCTACTACAGGAGTCAGTATTAATCCCTGATAAGTAAACGGCCCGTACGGATTGTCACCGGTAGCATAACAAATACGATGTGTATCTCCCGTAGAGTAAGAATAGTAATACTTACCCTTGTATTTATGTACCCAGGAGGTTTCAAAGAAACGTCTCTCCGTATCACCAGCCAGCATGGGTTTCTCGTTCTCATCCAGGATCACAACATCCCGGGGTTCTTCGGCGAATTCCAGCATATCATCCCGCAATTTTGCCACTTTGTCACAAAGAGCCAACTCATCTCCTTCGGGCAGGTGCGCACATTCCAGTGCTTTATTATTACGGTAGCGTTGCAATTGTCCGCCCCAGACACCACCAAAATAGATATAGTAATTTCCGTCCCCGTCGTCAAGTACAGCCGGATCAATACTGTAACTCCATTTCATCGGATTATCCTGCGGAATAAAAGGACCTTCCGGCCGATCACTGATAGCTACCCCGATACGGAAAATATCAGTCTGGTCCTTCAGTGGAAAATAGAGATAGTATTTACCATCTTTATAAGCACAGTCACTATCCCAGAGCTGACGTCCCGCCCAGGGAATATCTTTGGTATCCAATACTACCCCATGATCGGTCACCGGACCATCAATATCATCCATGGAGAAGACATGGTAATCTTTCATATTGAAATGATCGCCGTTATCGTTTTCAGGTATTCCACTCTCCCAGTCGTGCGAGGGATAGATGTAAAGCTTTCCGTTAAATACATGCACGGCAGGATCTACCATATAATCATTCGGTACGAGGTATCTCGGTTCTTTTTTCATGGTTATCTGTTTTTATTGGTTTAATTTAGTTGCTTCCTCAATGATCCTATCTACTACAGGTTTGGGCTGGTGATCCCGGTCAAAAAGGAGCGGATAATCAGTACGCCCTTCTACCGGCCAGTAATTACGCCAGGAATCCCCGTCGGCTACTCCCCACACAGTTACCCAGGTAATGATATCAGCATATTTGAGGAAGAGTTTAAAGAAATCATTCATCCGGTCATTCCACGCTTTATCCATCTCTGCCGGCAATCCATGCGGATAAGGATCTATCTCCTGGGCATATTCAAAATTAGCAGATACCTCAGCACCCACATTCCGGAAAGGAGAGGGCAGAGCCGTCATATCCAGTTCGGTGATCATCACTTTCACACCGGTCCCGGCAAAAGCGAGCATACTCTTTTCAAACTCTTCCAGGGTAGGGAAATCTTCCTGGAGATGTCCCTGCATACCCACTGCATCGATACGGAGCCCTCTTTCCTTTAACTGATTAACCAGGCGGACCACACCTTCTCTTTTTCCCGGATATGCCATGGAGTAATCGTTATAATAGAGTTCCGCATCGGGATCGGCTTCGTGGGCATACTGGAAAGCAAGTGGTATATACTCTTCACCCAGGATCTGGTAGAATTTACTCTGACGGTAAGAACCATCGTCCTCAATTGCTTCATTCACCACATCCCATCCTTTGATACGACCTTTGTAGCGTCCCACAATGGTATGGATATGGTTTTGCATCAGTTCTTTCAAGACTTCAGGAGATACATTATTCCCCTTTTCATCTACACAGAACCAGGGAGAAAGCTGGGAGTGCCAGATAAGCGTATGGCCTGTAATATACATATCATACCTTTCGCCAAAATCCACAAACTGGTCGGCCAGGATAAAATCATACCGGTTCTCTTCAGGATGGATCACTTCACTCTTCATGCAGTTCTCAGCCACCACAGCATTAAAATTCTCTATAATAACCCGTACACCGGCTGTATCTCTCCCGGCTGCCTGATCCGTATTGATAACAACACCGATCAGGAACTTATCTTTCAAAGCATCTTTTAGTGTAACCTTCTCCTCCTGCCTGGGTGCAGAGTGACATCCGGCCAACAGGAAAGAAGCAAGGATAGCAGCAAATATAGTTCTGAATTCCATAAATTTTATAGGTTAAGCGTTATTATTTCTCCGGGTGTTTAATTCTGTCTGGATCTCTTCATTTGTCTTCTTGGATATCGGGTAAAAGAAAAGGGCAACTACTCCTACAAAAAAGAAGATGGCTGGGATAATACTTGCCGAAATACGGATCCCCGTAATAGCAGAGTTGGTTTGTACGGCATTGCCTACAAACCCGAAAGAGTCTACAATGCTTCCGCAGATAAATCCACCCAGCCCCAGGCCAAATTTAAGGGCAAACACAATGCCGGCAAAGACAAAACCGGTCGCCCGGCGATGATTGACCCATTCGGAATGGTCGGCTACATCCCCCATCATAGCCCAAAGCAGAGGAATAGTGGGAGCATACGAGATACTATTCAGGATATTGATCAGGAATATAGTCACGATACTGGTAGAATCTACCAGGTAGAACATACCGGTAAATACAGCAGTAAGCG
>JAJPZL010000232.1 GCA_021204375.1 Bacteroides sp. | reverse complement strand
GGCAGAAAATAGGGTCATGCTTCCGCTGCCGGCTTTTTTAACAGCGGCAGAACTCCCTCTTCCGGAACCCGGATAGAACCGTACGTTGACTCATATTTACAAATGTTCTCTTCGAGTGCCCTTAGCAAACGCTTTGCATGTTCCGGAGCAATGATAATGCGCGACTTTACCCCCGCTTTCGGCAGTCCTGGCATCGCCCGTATAAAATCTACAATAAATTCAGAACTGGAATGAGTGATAATAGCAAGATTAGAGTAGATACCCTGCCCTGTTTCATCGTTAAGTTCGATCTGCAACTGACCGTTATTTTCTTCCATAATGAGGTGTTTTTAGTACGTAGTAGAAAAGACAAATATACTCAAAATTTCATCATGGCGGTAAGTTTCTGAAAAAAAGAGCATACCACCGGGTGATATGCTCTTTTAAGAATATAGTGAACAGATAACTTATTACTCTACTTCATTATAATCGAGTACTGTCTTCTTGTTCGCCAGGATACGATCATACTCCTCTTTCGAACCCACAATGATCTTGTCGAACTCTCTCTGTCCGGTACCGGCAGGGATCAGGTGACCACAGATCACATTCTCCTTCATACCCTCCAGGCGGTCCACCTTACCATTGATAGCAGCTTCGTTCAATACCTTGGTTGTTTCCTGGAAGGAAGCAGCCGACATAAAGCTGGAAGTCTGAAGAGCCGCGCGGGTAATACCCTGCAGGATCTGACGGGAAGTAGCCGCTACCGTATCTCTCACCACAACCGGTTTAAGGTCACGACGCTTCAGCATACTATTTTCGTCATGTAGCTTACGGGCCGTTACGATCTGTCCCGGACGCATGGTTTGTGAATCTCCTGAATCCAACACCACTTTCTTACCCCAGATACGATCATTCTCTTCCATGAACTCCAGCTTATCCACGATCTGTTGTTCCAGGAAGCGTGTATCACCCGGTTCATCAATTTTCACCTTTCTCATCATCTGACGGACAATGATCTCAAAGTGTTTATCATTGATCTTCACACCCTGCAAACGATATACATCCTGCACCTCGTTCATAATATATTCCTGTACGGCCGTAGGCCCTTTAATAGCCAGAATATCCGCAGGGGTAGTAGCACCATCCGACAGAGGTGTACCGGCACGTACATAGTCGTTCTCCTGTACCAGGATCTGCTTGGAAAGCGCAACTAAGTACTTCTTCACTTCACCCGTCTTGGAAGTTACGATGATCTCACGGTTACCACGTTTGATCTTACCCATAGTTACCTCACCGTTAATTTCCGACACCACAGCAGGGTTAGACGGATTACGGGCTTCGAAAAGTTCCGTAACACGCGGAAGACCTCCGGTGATATCCCCGGCCTTACCTACCGCTCTGGGGATCTTCACGATCACATCCCCCGCTTTCACCTTCTGGGTGTTATCCATTACCACGTGGCCACCCACCGGAAGGTTATACGTACGGATCAACTCACCGCTTTCATCAAAGATGTGTGCAGAAGGTACCTTGGTCTTATCTTTAGATTCTATAATAATAATTTCACACAGACCGGTTGTTTCATCCGATTCGATCTTATACGTAACATTCTCGATCACGTTCTCAAATTCGATCTTACCGGTAGCTTCTGTAATAATAACAGCGTTGAAGGGGTCCCAGCGGGCAATGGTCTTACCTTTTTCTACCACCTCTCCATCTACAGCATACAGTTTAGATCCATAAGGAACATTCTGCGTAGAAAGAATAATGCCTGTATTTACATCAATGAAACGAACCTCAGCCAGACGACCGACCACCACTTTTACAGCTTCTCCTGTTTCATCCACCGTATCTACCGTACGAAGCTCATCAAATTCCAGGCGGGATTTATTTCTGGCCACAATGGTTGCATTAGCAGCAATGTTGGCAGCAGTACCCCCGGCATGGAAGGTACGCAGTGTCAGCTGTGTTCCCGGCTCACCGATAGACTGTGCCGCGATTACACCCACAGCCTCCCCTCGCTGAACCATCCGGCCGGTGGCCAGGTTACGTCCGTAACACTTAACACAAACACCTTTCTTGGATTCGCAGGTAAGTACCGAGCGGATCTCCACACTTTCGATCGGAGACTTTTCGATCTTCGCGGCTATATCTTCTCTGATCTCCTCTCCACCGGCAACCAACAGCTCCCCGGTAGTAGGATGAATAATATCATGAACCGACACACGACCCAGGATACGTTCGTAAAGCGTAGCAATTACATCATCATTATTCTTAAGGTCCGTACAACTAAAACCACGTAATGTACCACAATCCTCTTCGTTAATGATCACATCGTGCGAAACATCCACCAGACGACGGGTCAGGTACCCTGCATCCGCAGTCTTAAGAGCCGTATCCGCCAAACCTTTACGGGCACCGTGCGTAGAGATAAAATACTCCAATACGGAAAGTCCCTCTTTAAAGTTCGCCAAAATCGGGTTCTCAATGATCTGACCACCTTCCGCACCCGCTTTCTGAGGCTTGGCCATCAAACCACGCATACCGGAGAGCTGACGGATCTGTTCCTTCGAACCACGGGCACCCGAGTCAAGCATCATATATACTGAGTTGAATCCCTGATCATCCGTAGAGATTGTTTTCATCAGAATATTTGAAAGTTCCGAGTTAACATGCGTCCAGATATCGATCACCTGGTTATAACGTTCATTATTGGTAATGAATCCCATGTTATAGTTATTGATCACCTGCTCTACCTCATCATATCCCTTCTGTACCAGGATCTCTTTCTCTTTCGGGATAATGATATCATCCAGGTTAAAGGACAATCCGCCCTGGAAAGCCATCTTATAACCCAGATCTTTAATACCATCCAGGAATTCAGCCGTACGGCTAACACCACAGGTTTTAACAACATTCCCGATAATATCCCGAAGTGATTTTTTAGAGATGATCTCGTTGATATACCCCACTTCATAAGGAACGATCTCATTGACAATCACACGTCCTACCGAAGTTTCACGCAGTACATCTACAATATTACCCTCTTCGTCTAGGTCTTTTACGATCACCTTGACCGGAGCATGAATATCCACGCGGCCCTCGTTATAAGCGATTATCGCCTCTTCCGCTCCGTAGAAAGTAAGACCCTCGCCTTTCGCTCCCGTTCTGAGTTTAGTAATATAATAAAGACCTAGTACCATGTCCTGAGAAGGTACAGTAATAGGAGCCCCATTGGCAGGGTTCAATATATTATGAGAAGCCAGCATCAACATCTGAGCTTCCAGAATTGCATCGTTACTGAGCGGAAGGTGAACAGCCATCTGGTCACCGTCAAAGTCCGCATTAAAAGCAGTACAGGCCAGCGGGTGTAACTGAATAGCCTTACCCTCGATCATTTTAGGCTGGAAAGCCTGAATACCCAGACGGTGCAGGGTCGGGGCACGGTTCAACAGTACCGGATGCCCTTTCATCACATGTTCCAGGATATCCCAGATCACCGCCTCCTTGCGGTCTACGATCTTCTTGGCAGACTTTACAGTCTTTACGATCCCCCGCTCGATCAGCTTACGGATGATGAACGGTTTATACAATTCCGCCGCCATCAGCTTCGGAATACCGCATTCGTGCATCTTAAGTTCAGGGCCTACTATAATTACCGAACGTGCCGAGTAGTCCACACGTTTACCGAGCAGGTTCTGACGGAAACGTCCCTGTTTACCCTTCAAACTATCCGAAAGAGATTTCAACGGACGGTTCATATCTGTCTTAACCGCACTCGATTTACAGGAGTTGTCAAACAACGAGTCTACCGACTCCTGAAGCATACGCTTCTCATTACGCAGGATCACCTCAGGCGCCTTGATCTCGATCAATCTCTTCAGACGATTGTTACGAATGATCACACGGCGGTAGAGATCATTCAGGTCAGAAGTAGCAAAACGTCCTCCGTCCAAAGGAACCAACGGTCTCAGTTCGGGCGGTATAACCGGTACGATACGTACGATCATCCACTCCGGTTTATTGCGACCGCGTGAAGCACGGAACGATTCCACTACCTGCAGACGCTTCAACGCTTCATTCTTTCTCTGCTGAGAAGAATTATTGCTCGCACGGTGTCTCAGATCGTAAGAAAGCGCATCCAGGTCAATGCGTGAAAGCAGATCATACACAGCTTCCGCTCCCATTCTGGCAATGAACTTATTCGGATCCGTATCTTCCAGGTACTGGTTATCCTTCGGAAGCGTATCCAGTATATCCAGATACTCCTCTTCAGACAAAAGATCAAAAGTAGTCACACCCTCTGCCTCTTTAACGCCCGGCTGTATCACTACATACCGTTCGTAATATATGATAGAATCAAGCTTCTTGGTAGGAAGCCCTAATAAATAACCGATCTTATTCGGAAGAGAACGGAAATACCAGATATGGGCCACCGGCACTACCAGCTGGATATGCCCCATTCTTTCCCGTCTCACTTTCTTTTCAGTAACTTCCACCCCGCAACGGTCGCAGACGATCCCTTTGTAACGAATACGCTTGTACTTTCCACAATGACATTCGTAATCCTTGATCGGTCCGAAAATACGTTCACAGAACAATCCATCCCGTTCCGGCTTGTAAGTACGGTAATTAATTGTTTCAGGCTTCAGTACTTCCCCACTCGATTTCTCCAGGATTTCTTCCGGGGAAGCCAGTCCGATAGAGATTTTCGAGAAGTTACTCTTTATCTTATTTTCTTTTCTAAAAGCCATACTGTTTATTATGTAAAGAGTTTATATATTTTAGAAATTGGGAAGAAGGAGATACCTCACCAAATAAGGTATACCCCTCCATCTTATTATTATTCAAGATTGACACTCAATCCCAGCCCCCGGAGTTCGTGAAACAATACATTCAGGGACTCAGGAATACCCGGTTGAGGCATCGGCTCCCCTTTTACAATGGCTTCGTAGGCTTTTGAACGTCTCACTACGTCGTCCGACTTTGTAGTAAGGATCTCCTGTAGGATATGAGCGGCACCGAACGCTTCAAGTGCCCATACCTCCATCTCTCCGAAACGCTGTCCACCGAACTGTGCCTTACCACCTAACGGCTGCTGAGTGATCAATGAATAAGGACCGATCGAACGGGCATGCATCTTATCTTCAACCATGTGTCCCAGTTTCAGCATGTAAGTTATACCTACTGTAGCAGGCTGGTCAAAACGTTCACCGGTCCCTCCGTCATACAGGTAAGTCTTACCAAACCGGGGAAGTCCCGCCTTGTCTGTCCACTCTGTAATATCCTCCAGAGAAGCACCGTCAAAAATAGGAGTCGCAAACTTAACGCCCAGTTTCTTTCCGGCCGAACCAAGGACCGCTTCAAAGATCTGACCCAGGTTCATACGCGAAGGTACCCCCAGTGGGTTCAATACAATATCAACCGGTGTTCCATCTTCCAGGAACGGCATATCCTCCTGGCGCACTACGCGGGATACAATACCCTTGTTACCGTGACGACCGGCCATCTTATCCCCTACACCGATCTTACGTTTCTTGGCAATATATACTTTAGCCATCTGGATAATACCGGCAGGCAGCTCATCCCCGATGGTAATAGCAAACTTCTTACGTTTCAGCTCCGCATCCAGCTCCTTATACTTCTTCAGGTAGTTCAGGATCAGGTCACGGATCATACTGTTGGTACGATCATCATTCGTCCACTTGCTAAGCTGGATAGAAGTAAAATCCAGGTTCTCAAAATCCGAATAACGGAAATTCACGCCCTTGGCAATAATTTCAGCTCCCAGGTAATCCTTTACACCCTGAGACACCTTTCCTTCAGTCAGCTGGATCAGCTTCTTCACCAGGATAGATTTCAGGTCAGCCACCTTCGATTCAAATTCATCATCGATCTTCGGCAACAACGCTTTATCAGCCAGTTTCGCACTTCTGTTCTTAATCACCCGTGAGAAAAGCTTCTTATCAATAACCACCCCACTCAGCGACGGAGAAGCCTTCAGTGAAGCATCCTTCACATCACCCGCCTTATCACCAAAGATTGCACGGAGCAGTTTCTCTTCCGGAGAAGGATCCGATTCCCTCTTCGGAGTAATCTTTCCGATCAGGATATCACCCGGCTGAATTCTGGTACCGATCCTTACAATACCATTTTCATCCAGGTCACGGGTGGCCTCTTCACTTACATTCGGAATATCCGCAGTAAGCTCTTCCATACCTCGCTTAGTCTCTCTTACTTCCAGGGAATACTCCTCTACGTGTATAGAAGTCAACACATCTTCACGTACCACACGTTCGTTCAGTACGATCGCATCCTCATAGTTATATCCCTTCCAGGGCATGTAAGCCACCAGCAGGTTCTTACCCAATGCCAGCTCACCCTGCTCCGTAGAGTAACCCTCTGTCAGGATATCCCCTTTCTTAACCCGTTGACCGATCGTACAGATCGGACGAAGGTCAATCGTCATATTCTGGTTTGTTTTGCGGAACTTCGGAATCGTATACTCTTTCAGTGCACTCTCAAAACTTACAAAATCCTCATCTTCCGTACGGTCATACAAAATATGGATCGTAGTAGCATCTACATACTCTACCACTCCATCCCCTTCTGCGGTGATCTGCGTACGCGAATCCTTCACCAGCTGCCGTTCGATCCCTGTTCCTACAATAGGAGAATCACACCGGAGCAACGGTACAGCCTGACGCATCATGTTCGATCCCATCAGGGCACGGTTCGCATCATCGTGTTCCAGGAAAGGAATTAAAGAAGCCGCGATAGAAGCGATCTGCTGCGGAGCCACATCCATCAGTTGCACCTCAGCGGGATCCACCAACGGATAGTCAGCATCCTGACGCGCCTTCACACGGTTACGGATAAACTTACCCTGCTCATCCAGCGGAGCATTTCCCTGTGCAATGATCTTCTCTTCCTCCTCCTCAGCAGTCAGATAGATCACTCCGTTATCAGAAATATCTACCTTTCCGTCCGCTACCTGGCGATACGGAGTCTCAATAAATCCAAGGTCATTGATCTTCGCATACACACACAAAGAAGAGATCAGTCCGATATTCGGTCCTTCCGGAGTCTCGATCGGACAGAGACGTCCGTAGTGCGTATAGTGCACGTCACGAACCTCAAATCCCGCACGCTCACGCGAAAGACCACCAGGCCCCAGGGCAGACATACGTCTCTTATGGGTAATTTCCGCCAGCGGATTGGTCTGGTCCATGAACTGCGACAACGCATTCGTTCCGAAGAACGTATTAATTACAGAAGATATAGTCTTGGCATTGATCAGGTCGATCGGTGTGAACACCTCATTGTCCCTTACATTCATGCGCTCACGGATGGTACGGGACATACGAGCCAGACCTACGGCGAACTGGTTAGACAACTGCTCACCCACCGTACGTACATGGCGGTTACTCAGGTGGTCAATATCATCCACACCCGCTTTCGAATTGATCAGTTCGATCAGATACTTAATGATCTCGATCATATCCTCTTTGGTAAGTACCTTTACATCGATATCCGTAGAAAGCCCCAGCTTCTTGTTGATACGATAACGGCCTACCTTACCCAGGTCATAACGCTTTTCCGAAAAGAAGAGATTATTGATAACCTCCCGCGCACTCGCGTCATCCGCCGGGTCCGCATTACGCAACTGACGATAAATATAGAGCACTGCCTCTTTTTCCGAGTTACTCGGGTCCTTTTGCAGCGTATTGTATATAATAGAAAAATCGGACTGGTCGGGTTTCTCTTTATGGATCAGGATATTCTGAACACCCGAGTCAATAATATCCTCAATGTTGTCAGCTTCCAGTACCGTTTCACGATCAATAATTACTTCATTACGTTCAACAGAAACTACTTCACCGGTATCCTCATCAACAAAATCTTCTACCCACGTCTTCAATACACGCGCAGCTAATTTGCGTCCGACAACCTTCTTCAGGTTGGTTTTATTAACCTTTATCTCTTCCGCCAGGTTGAAAATCTCAAGGATATCCTTATCATTCTCAAAACCAATCGCTCTCAGAAGAGTGGTAACAGGTAATTTCTTTTTACGGTCGATATATGCATACATCACATTATTGATGTCAGTAGCAAATTCGATCCAGGATCCTTTAAAAGGAATAATACGTGCAGAATAAAGTTTAGTACCGTTGGCATGGACACTCTGTCCAAAGAATACACCGGGAGACCGATGCAACTGAGATACCACCACACGCTCTGCTCCATTGATCACAAAAGTAGCCTTGTCCGTCATATAAGGGATAGTCCCTAAAAATACATCCTGTATTACCGTATCAAAATCTTCATGATCCGGGTCCGTACAATACAACTTCAGTTTGGCTTTTAAAGGCACACTGTAAGTCAGCCCCCTTTCAATACAATCATCTATCGTATAATGGGGAGGATCAATGTGATAATCTAAAAACTCCAGAACAAAGTTATTCCTTGTATCAGCGATCGGGAAATTTTCCGCGAACACTTTATACAACCCTTCGTTCTTACGTTTTTCAGGAGGAGTGTCTAACTGGAAAAAGTCTTGGAATGACTTCAATTGCACTTCAAGGAAATCCGGATATTCCAACGGATTTTTGATAGAAGCAAAATTAACTCTTTGATTTACAGTCTTTGAAGACATCTGTTAGTG